>JANOPZ010000030.1:0-45491 GCA_031422195.1 Limoniibacter sp.
AACCCTTTTTGCTGAAATGCCCCAACATCTTGCGATAATCAATGTCGAAGCCCAAAGCTTTTGACGTTGCGTAAAGATTTGCGCCGTCAATGAACAGTGCTATTTTTTCGCGGGGATCAAACATCTTAGTATTCCTGCTACTCTATTTCAAAAATAGATTTTTAATTTATAAAACGCGCATAACATAAAATTTTTTAACGTATAGAGGGACGTAGGATTAATTATTAAATTATAAACCTTTTGAATCAACATCACAAACGTAATCAACCCCAGCACTCAAATGCTGAGAGCAGCTTTAATCCCCTTGAAAAAGCCTTGCATTGGGGCTATGCGCAACCATCCTCACATCAAGACATCGTGAAAGGGGCTCAAATATGGCCCGCGTTACCGTTGAAGACTGCGTAGACAAGGTAGAAAATCGCTTTGAGCTGGTTTTGCTTGCCGGGCACCGCGCACGCCAAATTTCTCAAGGCTCGCAAATTACCATTGATCGCGACAATGACAAAAACCCGGTGGTTGCTTTGCGCGAAATCGCCGACGAAACCATTTCGCCGGAAGATTTGAAAGAAGATCTTATCCATTCAATGCAGAAGCATGTTGAAGTCGATGAGCCCGAAGCCAATGCGGCCGCAATTGCTGCAATGGATCTTTCAGAAGATGCCCCTGATGATGCGATGACCTTTGATCAAAACTCAGAGGAAGAGTTGCTGGCCTCTATCCAAGGCTTGGTTGCCCCCGAAAAGAACGATGATTACTAAAAATTTGTCGTTGGCCTATACTTAATAGTCAAGATTAAGCTTTTATTGCTGCAAATGCGCAGTTACATTTCAAGGCGCTGCATGGTGACATGGAGCGCCTTTTTATTTTCAGGAATGCCACACGATGCTGCGCCAGTTTGAGCTGGTTGAAAAAGTTTTGGCCTATAACCCAGATGCCGACGAGGCACTTCTGAATAGGGCCTATGTTTACGCCATGACCAAACACGGCTCGCAGCGCCGTGCCTCTGGCGATCCCTACATTTCACACCCTATCGAAGTTGCCGGTATTTTAGCCGACATGCGCCTTGATGAAGCAACAATTGCCGTTGCACTGCTTCACGATACCATTGAAGACACAGATGCCACCCGGGAGGATATTGAAAAAAGTTTCGGGCCTGAAATCAGTTCTTTGGTCGACGCCCTTACCAAACTTAAGAAGCTTGATCTTGTCACAAAGCGCGCGCAGCAGGCAGAAAATCTAAGGCGCTTTTTGCTCGCTACTGCCAAAGATATTCGCGTTTTGCTCGTTAAGCTTGCTGACCGTTTGCACAATATGCGAACGCTCGACCATGTGCCGCCCGACAAGCGGAAACGCATTTCGGAAGAAACGATGGAGCTTTACGCCCCGCTGGCAGGGCGCATGGGCATGCAGGACATGCGTGAAGAGCTTGAAGATCTATGCTTTCGCCATATCAACCCGGCTGCCTATGCAACCGTTTCTGCCCGCCTCAAAGACGTTAGCGAAAAGAACCAAGATCTTTTGCGCACGATTGAAATTGCGCTTACCGAATTACTTTTATTCAACGGCGTTCAAGCTTCTGTTAAAAGCCGCCAAAAACGACCTTGGTCGGTGTTTCGCAAAATGGAAACCAAAGGCATTTCTTTCGATAGTCTGCCCGATGTGTTTGGTCTGCGGTTATTGGTCGAATCTGCGGCGGATTGTTACCGGGCGCTTGGTGTCATTCATCAACAATGGAACTTTATTCCAGGCCGCTTCAAAGACTATATTTCGACGCCGAAGCAAAATGACTACCAATCGCTGCACACCACAGTTTTTGGGCCATCGTTGCAGCGCATAGAACTGCAAATTCGCACCAAACAAATGCACTCCGTGGCTGAATTTGGTATTGCCGCCCATGCTTTATATAAAGACAAGCAAAACCGAGCTGCCGGGGAGTCGAGCGCAATAAAAGTTGAAGACAGCCGCGCTTTTGCATGGTTGCGCCAAACCATTGATGCTTTGGCTGAAGGCGATAATGCCGAAGAGTTTCTTGAAAATACCAAGCTCGAGTTGTTCCAAGATCAGGTTTTCTGCTTTACGCCAAAAGGCAAGTTGATCGCTTTGCCGCGCGGCGCCACACCGATTGATTTTGCCTATGCAGTTCACACCCGCATTGGTGACCATTGTGTCGGTGCTAAAATCAACAATCGGGCCATGCCAATCGTCACGCAACTGCGCAATGGTGATGAAGTGGCAATTCAAGTATCAGACAGGCAGGACACGCCGCCTGCCGCTTGGGAGCAAGTTGCCGTTACCGGCAAGGCGCGCTCTGCTATTCGCCGTGCCACACGGTCTGCCATGCGCAAGCAATATGGTGGTATCGGCAACCGCATTTTGGCTACGGCTTTTGAACGCGCTGGAAAAACCTTTAGCTTGGAGGGCCTTAGCGAAAGTGCCCACCGTTTGGGCAGGCGCGAAGCCCCAGATATTGTTGCTGCAGTGGGCCGCGGCGAAATTGCATCCTCTGATGTGTTAAAGGCCGTGCACCCCGAAATTCAAGTGGCCAAACCAAACCTCAAAATGACTGCCGCACCCAAAGAAGAAGGCTGGTTTAACCTTCGCAGTGCAGCTGGAATGTTGTTTAAGCTCCCGGGCTCGGCGCGCGTCGAGAAAAAAT
Source organism: Limoniibacter sp. (assembly GCA_031422195.1). Lineage (GTDB taxonomy): Bacteria > Pseudomonadota > Alphaproteobacteria > Rhizobiales > Rhizobiaceae > JALOTE01. Next base: position 2,657 of record JANOPZ010000030.1, read on the forward strand.
CGGCGCGAGGAAAAGAGCGTTTGCCCATTCGTGGAACCGATACCAATATGCTCGTAACATTTGCACCCGAGGGTGCTGTACCGGGCGATAGGATTATTGGTATTCACAAGCCTGGGCTGGGGATCGAAATTTACCCAATTCATTCGCCTGCGCTATCGCAGTTTGAAGACGATATGGAAAACTGGGTTGATGTTCGCTGGGACACTGAAGATTCTCCAGAGAGCCAATATCCTGCCAAAGTTGTTGTCACCGCGATAAATATACCGGGCAGTCTGGCGATAATTGCAAGCAAAGTTGCAGCCCATAACGCGAATATTCACACACTCAATATGCGGTCCACAGCGACGGATTTCACGGAAATGGAGTTTAACCTTCAGGTCAAAGATGCCCGTCAACTTAATGGCTTAATCCGTGATTTGAAAACTCTCGACTGCGTTAGTTCGGCAGCACGGGCCATAAGGTAAGCGAAAATGATTATTGGCCTTGGCAGCGATTTGATCGACATTCGCCGTGTGGAAAAATCACTCGCCCGTTTCGGCGACCGGTTTACGCACCGCGTTTTCACTGAAATTGAACGTGCAAAATCTGATAAACGCGCTAATCGTGCCGCCAGTTACGCCAAACGGTTTGCTGCAAAAGAGGCGTGCTCAAAAGCCCTTGGCACCGGCATTTCGCGCGGCGTCTATTGGACAGATATGGGCGTGGTAAATTTGCCCGGCGGAAAACCAACGATGCTTCTGACCAATGGTGCGGCCCTAAGACTAGCTGAGTTGATGCACCCCGGCTATTCGCCCAAAATTCACGTCACAATTACCGATGATTTTCCGTTAGCTCAGGCGTTTGTAATTATTGAAGCTGTTGCAATAATCTGAAAGCGCCTTGAGTTCGGCACATTGCCGCCCTAGCGCAAAGCAGCTATCACAGCCGCAAATGGCCATACTGGATATGATTTTGAGCGATGTAACAAAAATACAGAAAAAGAGCGGCGGAATAGGAGAGACGATCAGCGTTTTAATTCAAGCGCTGTTGATTGCTTTGGTAATACGCACCGTGTTTTTTCAACCTTTTTCAATCCCATCAGGCTCGATGCGTCCAACTTTGCTGGAGGGGGATTATTTGTTCACATCCAAATTCAGCTACGGGTACTCGCGCTATTCAATACCATTTGCTCCACCGCTTTTTGAAGGGCGTATTTGGGCAGGCGATCCCGGGCGGGGTGATATCGCGGTATTTAAGTTACCGTCCAATACCCGTATTGATTACATTAAACGGGTCATAGGCCTGCCGGGAGACCGCATTCAAATGATCGCCGGCGCGCTTTATATCAACGGCGAAGCGGTTAAGCGTGAGAAACAGGAAAGCATTATCAACCCTGACGTAACTGAAGTTGATCGACCGGTGGATGTTTACAAAGAAACACTACCAAACGGTGTCACTTACAATACGCTCGATCTTACTCAAAACGGGATTGGCGATGATACACGCGAATTTGTTGTGCCCGCAAACCATTACTTTATGATGGGTGATAATCGCGATAATTCCGTTGATAGCCGGTTTAATGTTGGCTTTGTTCCGGTTGAAAATTTTGTTGGCAAAGCCAATTATATCTTCTTTTCAGTATCAGAGGGTGCAAGCCCGCTTGAAGTCTGGCGGTGGCCCTCTGTGGTGCGTCTCGGACGTATTTTTAGCAATGTAAACGGTTAAACCTGCATGACACGAGCCAAAACGGTAAGTCTGACAACGGACCAATTGTCGAAGCTAACCGGATATGAGTTCCGCGATTCTGAACGGTTAGAGCGCGCATTGACACATTCCAGCGTTCCAGTTTTGCCCGGCAAAAAGCCTTCAAATTATGAGCGGCTGGAATTTCTTGGCGATCGTGTTCTAGGCTTGGTGATTGCCGAACTATTGTGCGAATTATACCCTCAAGCCGATGAAGGCGAACTATCAGTCAGGCTCAATGCACTTGTTAATGCGGAAACTTGCGCTGCAATTGCTGATGAAATAGGCATTACACCGCATATCATTACCGGGCCGGAAATTGCTTCTGCTTCGGCAGCCAAACTGGTCAATTTGCGCGGCGATGTTATGGAATCGGTTATTGCGGCTGTTTATCTGGATGGCGGGCCAAAAAATGGGCTGGCTGTCGCAAGTCAGTTTATCCGCCGGTTTTGGAATGAACGCGCGTTGATAGGGGCCGCTATTCGCCGCGATCCGAAAACGGAACTACAAGAGTGGGCGCATAAAGCCCATGCCACGCAGCCGGTTTATGAGATTATCTCTCGAAACGGCCCTGATCACCAACCGATTTTCACGATAGAAGTGAAGGTCAATACGATATCAGCAACCGCAACCGGCGCATCCAAACGCGATGCAGAACGCGCAGCTGCAACCCTAGTTTTAGAGACGCACGGCGTTTGGAGCCAAACATGACCGAAGCAACAACGAGCCTGCCAGAAGAGTTAACGACAGAAATCAAAAGCCAAGAAATTGACCCAAGTTTGCCAAAGCGTTCCGGTTTTGTGGCGCTGATTGGTGCACCAAATGCTGGTAAATCAACGCTGATCAACCAGCTTGTTGGCGCTAAAGTTTCAATTGTCACACACAAAGTGCAAACGACGCGCACCCAAATTCGCGGAATTGTTATGGCAGGTGGAGCACAAATTGTGTTCATTGATACACCGGGCATTTTTGAACCCAAACGCCGGCTTGACCGCGCAATGGTAACGTCAGCTTGGGCAGGCGCCGGTGATGCAGATGTGGTTGCGTTTTTAATTGATGCTGAGCGCGGGATTAAAGGCGATGCCATTGAAATTCTGGAAAAGCTCAACAATACGCATTACAAAAAAATTCTGATCCTGAACAAAATCGACCGCGTGCCAAATGAAAAACTATTGGCTTTGGCAGCATCGGCAACCGATATTACCAAGTTCGACAAAGTGTTCATGATTTCGGCGCTGAAAGGTTTTGGCTGCGCTGATATCATCAAATACTTGTCAGAAACCCTGTCTGAAGGGCCGTGGTACTATCCGGAAGACCAATTATCTGACATCCCGATGCGATTAACCGCTGCAGAAGTCACACGTGAAAAACTGATGTTAAGGCTTCATCAAGAGCTCCCTTATGCTTCGCATGTTGAAACCGAAAAATGGACTGAGACCGACAAAGACGTGCGGGTTGAACAGGTCATTTATGTTGAGCGCGACGCTCATAAGAAAATCGTGATTGGTTCCAAAGGCCAAACCCTGCGTTCAATTGGCGAAGCTTCGCGTAAAGAGCTGACTGAAATGATGGGTAAGCCCGTCCATGTATTCCTGTTTGTAAAAGTGCGTGAAAACTGGGTCAACGATCCTGAGCGTTACCGCGAGATGGGGCTTGAATTTACCAGCTGATCAGGAGAAGTATCTGCTATGGAATGGCAGGATGAAGGGCTGGTTTTAGGCTGCCGAAAGCACGGCGAAACCAGTGTTATCCTTGAAGTAATGACGTCGCGCCACGGGCGCACCCTCGGCCTCGTGCGGGGCGGACGTTCCCGAAATCAACAACCCACATTACAGCCGGGCAACCGTGTGGCGCTTAACTGGCGCGCGCGGCTCGAAGACCATCTTGGCATGATCACCGTTGAACCCATTGCTATGCGGGCTGGAAGTTTGATGGAAGCGCCGTCGGGCGTGCTTGGCATTCAATTGCTTGCTGCACATTTGCGCTTATTACCAGAAAGAGAAGCGTTGCCGAACGTGTTTGATGCTGTTGATGCAATGGTTGTTCATCTACCGGAAGCTTTGGATGCCGCTGAATTGATGGTTCGATTTGAAATTGCACTATTGAAAGAACTTGGCTTTGGGTTGGATTTGCAAACTTGCGCCATTACAGGCGTCAGGGAAGGATTGGCCTATGTATCGCCAAAAACGGGTCGTGCTGTGACCAAAGATGCTGGTGAACCGTGGGCGAGCAAACTTTTGCCACTGCCCGCGTTTTTGAGGGCAGGGGCCAACATGCGTCCCGATGCCGAAATGCTATCGAGCGCTTTTGCTTTAACCGGCCACTTTTTTGCCCGTAATGTTTATGAACCTCGTGGCCTTGAAGCCCCGCATGCGCGCGAGAGCTTCATACGCCTGATTACCGCTTTTAGGCCGTACAACGTGACTGTAATACTTTAGAGCCATTACACTCTTAGCATGAGATTAAACGGTTCACCCTGAAATGCCTCCGCGCCGCGCCCGATACCTTCAATAGCTGCAATCATATCACCATTGCGGCCCAGCAAGGCATCGGCAAAGGCAATCAATCGCGGGTTGGGTGTTGCACTTGGTGACAGCGCACGCAATTCTGCCGCCAGTTCAAATGCATCACGTTTAGGCTCAAGAGCAAGCGTGCTGATATAAGCGCTGGCAGTAGAGCGGGAAATTCCGGCAAAGCAATGAATGACAATTGGGGCTTGTCGATCCCACGCTTTAACAAACTCTAACAGCCGTATAACGTGGGCTTCAGCGGGCGCAACCAGCCCCGGAATTTCCGTGGCAATATCGTTGAAATCCAATCGCAAGTAATTTTCGTCATAAACCGGTGCTGCAACGGGCGTTTGTCCGTTGATTAGCGTAACAGCATGGCTGGCCCCAACGCGCTCAACAGTTTTATGCAAATCGGCTAAAGAGCACACAGTAATATACGGCATTTGATAAGTCCTGATTCAAGCCCGTCCACGAGCAATTTCGATAGTGGCAAAAACGTTTAGAAAATCTTTCTGCGCCTTTTCTATTAAAGCAGGCGCAAAGTCAGCCACATCTGGCGTTATACCGCGCGGACGGCCAAAAAACTGCACCGCTTCATCTTCCTTGAAACCGGCCAGCAAGATCGCTTCGTAAAACGCTGCAACCCGGTCTGCCCGCTTGATACGGATTTTAAGCCCCGCTGGCGTTATGGCTGGAAGTGAAAACCGCAAATGAATAGCCGCTAAAAGCCGTGCCTCCACCTCTTTGTAATCGCCGCCCATGATGGCCTTAAACGGAGAAATCATGTCACCAATCACATATTCTGGCGCATCATGCAGCAGGACAATCAATCGCTGCGGATTTGTCGCATCTGGCCAAAAGTGATCAAAGATGGCGAGGACCGCAAGACTGTGCTGCGCTACCGAAAATGCATGCGGGCCAAACGTTTGCCCGTTCCACCGCGCGACGCGGGCTAGGCCGTGCGCGATATCTTCAATTTCAATATCCAGCGGCGAAGGCTCCAATAAATCAAGCCGCCTGCCAGAAAGCATGCGTTGCCATGCGCGCGGTGCAGCTGATGAAATATCAGTCATGCAGCGCTAAATCCGGCTTTAAGCTGAATGTCGCACCATTTGGCAGACTAATTGTCAGTGGAACGCTGCCTGCTGTTAGCGGTAGAGTTGCATCTGCCGCCTTATCCAGCCTGATAATCGCCAGCCCTTTATTGCGGTCAATAGTGCCAAGCGTTCCAATCTCGCGGTCACTTACCAAAATTGCGCTGCCGGACGACGGCAAATTTTCAGCGCTCTCAACCACAACCAGCCGGCGCCGCGCTGTGCCACGATGCTGCATCCGGCTGACAACCTCTTGGCCCACATAGCAACCTTTGCGAAAACCAACACCGCCAATTTGATCTAAATTCACATCATGTGGAAACGCATCATTCAGCGCATAATCCTTGCCGCTTTCAGCAACGCCATAAGTAATTCGCAGCATGTCATACTCTAAGCGATTGGCTGCGGTGTCTGCTGAAATGCTACGCCAAACTGGCACACCAAAACGTAAATCCCGCCATATTCCTGTATGATCGTTGACCGCAATGGTAACCATTTGCGGCACGCCAATTGTCAGCTTCGCTCTCATTTTGTACATGGTAAGGCGTTGCACCAAACTTTGCGCAATATCAACGCGGCATTCCAGAACCAATTTATGGTCGGCGTCTTTCAACACAATGAAATCAAACAATATTTTGCCTTGCGGCGTTAGCAGTGCAGTGCCTAAAGCCGTTCTTGGCAGTTGGCTTTCAACGTCAGCCGTGATCAAGTTTTGCAGCCAATGCAAAGCATCTTCGCCGTCAACCGCTATGTGGCCAAGGCCGGTAAGAACCGCGTTCATCTCAATTGTCTGACATAAAAAGCACGAGCTGCCCATCAATTGAGAAGCCGATTCGGTAAAAATTATAGGCCCCGAAAGTCTTCATATCCTCATAGTCACCAGCCGTTACGATGCGAAACAAATCAACCCGCTCTTGCGGCGTAAGTTTGTCCAACTGCCGTTCTACAAAATAAGGCCAAACAAAAAGTTCTTCAGTGGTGCCGATATCAGTATGGACAAATTTTGCTTCCAACAAATCGAGCATGATTGCTAAAATTTCCTGACCATCAGCATCGCCCGCTTGCCCCTTTAAGTAATCAATCGGGTCACCTTCAATATCAGTCACTGACAATCGGGTTGCTTGCGCTCCAGCTCCAAGCAATGGACGCAGCTTTTCGATGTCGCCGGTTTTTGCGGCTTCTATCAGCAGTTCACGGGCGCGTCGCACTGGCTGCGGCAAAGTCAAAAGATCGGTAATTGCAGGTGTGAATTCGGTTGGATCTGTTGCTACGGGCCCAGTGACATCGGGGTTAGGTGCTGCGCCGGGCACGTCAGGCATTGGCATTGGCAGGGGCACCACCTCGAGTGGTGTCAAAGGCTCGCGAACCACTTCGCCGCCTTCTGGCACCAATGTGCCCGTGGGCGCTTGAGGTTTGCCCAATACAGCTGGTGCAGGGGGACCTAGTGGCTCCAGCTTGCTTAGAGCAAACGATTGTCCAGCTGCAAAAATTGCCGCAATTGAGAATAAAAAAGTAATTCGCGCGTTTTGCACTTAAGCTTAACGCATCAATGGCAGACGCGCCCCGGTTCAAACTCTCCACATAATATGCGGTCTTTGAGGCGTTCCACAAGGTCAAGCGCTGTTTGTTCGCCCGAATTGCGGATCAATTCGTGGAACGCTGTATAAAGCGCGGTATCAGCAAGAATTTCAGCATCAATACCCTGTCTAATTCCAATGGCCCACGCTTCGCCATGGCTTCGAAGAGCTTCCATGCGTTGTTCATGTTGCATCAATTCATCAAGGTCTTGGGAAGCAACATCAACTGACACGAAAGGCACCCGAATTCTATTTTCATGCCTGTTGGCACGATTTGCACATAATTCATTAGCACATTGGTAACAGGTTGCAGCCCTGATTTGAACAAAAGGTTAATAAGTAATTAACTTTTGTAGCGTGTTAAAATGGCGGATGTCAGCGTAGTGCCTTCACTTTGAAACTTGCCTATCGCTTCAATAGCGCGCGCGTTACATTGAGTATAACTGGCTGAAAACGCTTGATAACCATCATTAAACGCTGCAATTGCGCGTTTTTTTCTCAAACCATCCATTTTGTCGCTGAGAATAATGGTCTCCATTTCGTTGCGCCATTGATTGCTTTCTTCACCGCAAAGGTTGCGCAGATAATGAAGTGATCCCAATATTGTGGCTAAACGTGCCAATTCGGGATCATAAGATAAAGGCTCATCTGGGTTTATGCCAGTCGGCGCCGGGGGCCCCATCATCTCTGTGGCCGGGGCTTGCGCCATAGCCGGCAGTGCGAAAAAAGCCAAAATAAAACTCAGCAGGGCAAACTGGCGCATCATCTCAAAAGCAGTTCCATTACTCCAAGGCAAATCCGAGGCCTGCCATCGCTGAACCCAGACTGTTTGCTTTTTTACCAAGGATTAACTGTGCACAAGCCTTGGTACTTCCTGTTGCATCCATAATCTCAATTTCTTTAAGCGAATAGAACCCTGCTGCCAGCGCATCGTCATTCGCCACCGGCTCACCTGCCATTGCGTCACCTTGAAACACGGTCAGGTAAAACTTGCCCACGATCAACTCAACATGAACGTGAAGGTCGCCAACGTCCATGCCGGTCTCTTCGCGCAATTCGCGGCGTGCCGCTATCTCCAGCTTTTCACCGCGTTCAACGCGACCGCCGGGAAAAGCCCACTGGTCTTTTGCGGGCTCATTTGCACGCTTTACCAGCAGCAATGTGTCTCCGCGTTTAAGTGCGACTGAAACTGCAGGAATGCCATTTGCGCTCATGACCTTGACCCATTCTCAATGCTCTGCCACGCCACAGATGTGTGTGGTCGCTTTGCCCTTATTGCAGAACCAGAACTCGTTGCCGAGATGTTTTCACTTCTCGACATTGATCCCTTTCCGCCGCGCTACAATATCGCGCCAACGCAGCCCGTATTGATCATCCGCGCCCGCGCGTCAAACGGCAATACGCGCGGTAACAACGCGCCAGACCGCGAAGCAATGCTGGCCCGATGGGGGTTGATCCCCGGATGGGTCAAAGATCTGAAGGGCTTTCCAACTTTGATAAATGCGCGGGCTGAAACCGCGGCGGAAAAACCATCATTCCGCAATGCCATGCGCCAGCGCCGCGTTATCATACCAGCGTCGGGCTTCTTTGAGTGGAAGCGCGACGACAAAGATAAGCCGTTGCAAGCCTATTGGGTACGACCCAAGCGCGGGCAGGTGGCCGCTTTTGCTGCGCTTATGGAGACTTGGTCAGGACCAGATGGTAGTCAGATTGACACGGTTGCGGTGCTGACAACTGAGGCTAAAGGCCCGATTGCCGCGGTTCATGACCGCATGCCGGTGTTGTTGCAACCCGAACATCAATCGCGCTGGCTTGACACCCAAAACGTGATGGTGCCAGAAATTGCTGATTTACTTATTGGCCATGTTGATGATTACGCAGAGCCGATCGCAGTTTCCAACGCCGTCAATAAAGTGGCCAATATGAGCGCCGATAATCTGGTGGAAGTAGCGCCGCATCCGGATGCCGCAGCTGCCCCGCCTGCGCAAAGCCCGGTGACAAAAGCCAAAAGCCGACCCAAAAAACCCGGTGGCCAAATGAGTTTGCTCTGATGTTATTTTCAATTTTCCTTACTGGTTTTTTGCTCGGTGGCTCATTAATCCTTGCAATCGGCGCGCAGAACGCTTTCATTCTGCGTCAAGGCTTGCTCAAGCAACACGTGTTTATCTTATGTTTGGTTTGCGCCGCTTCAGACGCTTTGCTGATTGCCGCTGGCGTTGGCGGGCTCGGGCGCATCATTGATGGCCATCCCGAATTTGTAAAATGGGTTACAATCGGCGGCGCTGTTTTTCTGTTTGCCTATGCAATCTTCGCGTTGCAACGCGCGCTGAAACCGCAAGCCATGCAAGCCGCCAGCACTGGGCAAGGCAGTTTGAAAGCGGCGATGGCGCAGTGTTTGGCCTTCACGTTCCTCAACCCGCACGTGTATTTAGATACAGTGGTATTGGTGGGCGGCATTTCATCGCGCTATGCTGGCCAAGAAAAAACCGCCTTCGCGGCTGGCGCAATGGCGGCATCTTTTATCTGGTTCTTCAGTCTGGGTTATGGCGCAAGGTTGCTGCAGCCGGTGTTTGCCAAACCACGAGCTTGGCAAATTTTGGATCTGATTATTGCAGCCGTGATGACTTTGATTGCCATCAGCCTTGTGCAATCGATTCTCTAATCAAATCATTTTGCGTGCAGAATACATCAAAGCAGCACGAATATGGGCTGGCCCGATCGACATTACTTTTGAGGCGAGAGTGCGCTTGGATATAGCAGCAAGCGAAACGCGCTTTTGCGCGGCAAGTTCAATCACTTCAAACGTTGAAGCCGGGTGGTGAGTCATTTCAATCAATCCTTATTTCAAACTGTAACAATCCAAGTCTAGGCACCGAGTACGGCGGCGATTAGGCCTGAATAAGTCATTTTGGCGGCATTATGCTTTTTGAAGCCTTGCGCCTTGACGGAAACGCTCCTTCCGCTTTACGTGGTTAATATGGAATTAACGCGCGCCTGTTTTTGTTGAAGCTTGCCCAACTGATTTGCCGTTGGCCTGTTTTCGCGCGCGCCTGAAACCTTTCCTTCATTCCGCGCTGTTCAATTATTTACCGTGCCTTGAAGGAATTCTCTAATGACTGAACTAAAGCTGTGGAACACGCTCACCCGCACCAAAGAGGTGTTCAAGCCCATCGACCCTGAAAACGTGCGCATGTATGTTTGCGGCCCGACGGTTTATGATTTTGCGCATATCGGCAATGCGCGGCCCGTGATTGTGTTTGATGTGCTCAACCGTTTGCTACGCCATATTTACGGGCAAAACAAAGTCACTTATGTCCGCAACATCACCGACGTTGACGACAAAATCAACGCGCGCGCTTTGCGTGATTTCGGGCCGGAAATCACTGCTGGAACCCTAAGCCTCAATGATGCAATCCGCCGCGTGACGGAAAAGACAGCAAATCAGTTTCAAAAAGATGCCGCTGCTTTGGGATGCGAAGCGCCAGACCACCAACCCCGCGCGACCGAGCATATTGAAGGCATGGTGGCCATGGCACAAAGCCTTATCGACAAAGGCCACGCCTATATCGCCGTAGGCAAAGAAGGCCGCGAGGTTTTGTTCAACGTCGCCTCCATGCCGGACTACGGCAAACTCTCGAACCGCAAAATCGAAGACCAGCAAGCCGGGGCCCGCGTGGCCGTTGAAGCCCATAAAAACAACCCCGGCGATTTTGTGCTCTGGAAAGAAAGCACCGGCGATTTGCCGGGCTGGCCTGCCGAATTTCAATTTGAAGGATTACAGTTCAACATTTTCGGCCGCCCCGGCTGGCACATCGAATGCTCGGTGATGAGCGAGCATCATTTGGGCAAAACCTTCGACATCCACGGCGGCGGGCTTGATTTGATCTTCCCCCACCACGAAAACGAAATCGCCCAAAGCTGCTGCGCCCATGGCACAAAAGCGATGGCCAATTATTGGATGCACAACGGTTTTTTGCAGCTCGAGGGCAAGAAAATGTCCAAGAGCGACGGGAACTTTGTGACGATTGATGAATTGCTCAACACCACCAAATTCGGCGGCAGAAAATGGCCCGGTGAAGTGCTCAGGCTTGCGATGCTGATGACGCATTATAGGGAGCCGATTGATTTTAGTGTGAGCAGGCTGGAAGAGGCAAGTGCGGTTTTATCACAGTTTTTGCGGCGCATTCAAACCGTCAGCGACAGTGCTGAAGTACCCATTCCCGAACTTTCTTTTTTGGAAGCGTTGCTAAATGACTTGGATACCCCGCGATCTATCCAACTAGTTCAGTCGTTAGCTGCGCTGCCGATATCGCCGGAAAGTGATCGTACCTTTCTCGGTTGCTTGTTATTGCTAGGATTTGGACCAACTCCAGCTGAACAAGTCGAAATCGCAGCAATCGATCAGTTCACGATTCAAAAGAATCCAGTGTTGTTTGCGAAATTCAATTCCGGACTGACTAAATATGACATTGGAAACGAGCAAATCCAAGAAGCGCGGCGCTATGCAGCTTTTCAGCTACGAGCAACAGCATTTTTGGTTTTGATAAATAACGAGTTCGAATTTACAGCTTTGAACAGAAACCTCGAAAATCGCCTCGCCGCACTCGCTGATAAAAACTTTGCCGAAGCCGACCGCATTCGCGATGAATTATCCGCGCGGGGCATTCAGTTGATGGATTACAAAGATGCAGAGACGGGTGAGCGGCGGACGAAGTGGGAAGTGAAGCGGTAGGAAGAAAGAAACCCCTCTCTGTCACGTTGTGACATCTCTCCCGCAAGGGGAGAGAACAGCGGTACAATTTTGCAATTCCCGATTGAGCTTGAGTTTTGCAGAATTAAGCACCAATCTCTCCCCTTGCGGGAGAGATGTCACGCAGTGACAGGGAGGGGTTCTTTGCCACACGAACCGGTTCATCAATTTAACCGCAGTAACGCAAAACGCATGCGCAGTGAGATGACTGACGCAGAGCTAAAACTCTGGAACGCAATCCGTGCCAAACGGTTAATGGGTTTGAAGTTTCGACGCCAATTGCCTATCGGCCCATTCATCGCTGATTTTGCTTGCCCTTCGGCTCGCGTGATCGTCGAACTTGATGGATGGCAGCATGCGGATGATCACGCGGCAGCCAAAGATGTTAACCGCACAGAATTTCTGGTGACACAAGGCTGGCGTGTCATCCGTTTTTGGAACCATGATGTGTTGCAGGACCTAGAAAATGTCTGTCAGCACATTTGGATTGTGTGTGAAGGGCGGAGTTTTGAAAAATATTAAGCCTCTTTGGCAACCTATCACTCCGCCGCCGCTAACACCTGCACTTCACCTCTGTTTTTCATCAGCTTAAACACCACAGAATCCATCAACGCTTGAAACGAGGCATCAATAATGTTGTCGGATACGCCAAGCGTCCACCAGCGAGCTTTGGTATTGTCAGTCGATTCGATCAATACGCGGGTTACGGCCTCAGTGCCGCCGGTCAAAATACGCACTTTGTAATCAACCAATTCCAAGTCGCTCAGCTCGGCCTGATAGCGGCCAAGGTCTTTGCGAAGCGCCTGATCAAGCGCGTTCACCGGCCCGTGGCCTTCGGCAACAGACATGCGTTGCTGACCGTCAACGATCAGTTTGACGGTGGCTTCCGATACAGTTTTAAGTTCGCGGTTGGCATCATAGCGCCGCTCAATCAGGCACCTGAAACTTTCCACTTTGAAGAAATCCGGCACAGAATTGCCCAGCGTGCGGCGCGCCAACAACTCAAAACTGGCCTCCGCGCTTTCATAGGCATAGCCGATGGCCTCGCGCTCTTTGACCACATTAATCAGCGTATCAAGCTTCGGGTCAGCTTTATCGACGTGAATTCCACGCGCTGATAACTCACTGATAAAATTAGATTTGCCGCCTTGATCAGACACCATCACACGGCGCTTATTGCCAACCAAATGCGGCTCCACATGCTCATAGGTTTTAGGCTCTTTGGCAATCGCTGAAGCGTGAATTCCCGCTTTAGTGGCGAAAGCCGACGCCCCAACATAAGGCGCTTGCGCATTGGGAACACGGTTCAAAAGCTCATCAAAAGCACCGGAAACCTTTGCCAGCCGCGCTAAATTTTGCGGGTTGACCCCAATTTCAAACCGGCTGGCATAATGCGATTTCAGGGACAATGTGCCGATCAACGTCGTAAGGTTGGCATTGCCGCAACGCTCACCAATTCCATTCAATGTGCCTTGAATTTGACGCGCGCCAGCATCAATTGCGGCCAGCGAGTTGGCCACCGCTTGGCCAGTGTCATCATGGGCATGAATGCCGAGGTTTGCTCCGGGGATGCCGAAAGCAATCACACTTGCGACTGCCTGCTTAATTTCAGCGGGTTGCGTTCCGCCATTGGTATCGCACAACACCACCCAGCGCGCGCCACCGTCAAAGGCCGCGCGGGCAACGCTTAAGGCATACTCCGGGTTTGCCTTCCAGCCGTCAAAAAAATGCTCACAATCAACTAAAGCTTCAAATTCTTTCGCCACAACCACTTCAACAGTGCTGCGCAAATTCTCTAAGTTTTCATCCAACGTGCAGCCAAGCGCGACATGCACATGATAGTCCCAAGCTTTGGCGACAAGACAAATGGCATCAGCTTCCGCTGCCAGTAGCCCGGCCAAGCCGAGGTCGTTGGACGCCGAAACTCCGGTGCGTTTTGTCATACCAAAGGCGGTGAACTTGGCATTCTTGGTGCGTTTTTCACTGAAGAATGACGTATCAACAGGGTTGGCACCGGGATAACCGCCTTCCACATAATCAAGGCCGAGGCGGTCTAAAGTTGCAGCAATTTCGATTTTTTCGGCGAGAGAAAAATCTATGCCCGGTGTCTGCTGCCCGTCGCGCAATGTGGTATCAAAGAGTGAAATGCGCTCGCGGCTAGACATTACTGGAATTTCAACGGGTTTAAGTTGAGCCGTACATACACGCCGATGATGGTTGCTGCCAAGCCTTAGGGTTTATTAAACGCAGTTGGCGGCCAAACTTCCGTTTCATGGTCGGGGTGTTGATAGTTCACCACTTGGCCATTCCACGCACTTAAACTGGCCAATTGTTGTGTCGTGGGCGTGGGCGTTTGCGCCAGATTGGCAAAGCAGGCCCGCTGATCATGCAAATTCACCTGCAATTGCGGGATGGCGATGTCAGGGTTGTCGAGTGTGCCGATTGCAATCTCAATGCCGAAAGTCTCGTGTTCATAGGTGAGCGGCGTGCCGCAATTTTCGCAAAAGCCACGCTTATTGGTGTTGGAGGAAGTGAACAGTTTGCGGTTACCGCGTGTCCAAGTTATTCCGATGCCGGTGACCAATGCACCAAACAAATTGCCGAACGCCTTTTGGCACATGCGGCAATGGCAAATTGAAGGCCGGCCAAGACTTTCACAGGCATAACGCACCGCGCCACATTGGCATCCGCCTGAAATTTGTCTTTTGATCATGATGTTTTCTGCCACCAAATTTCGAAGAGTTCAAATCCCAGTTTAAATCCAAGTTCAAACTCAAGTCCAAACACAAGTTCAAATCAACTTCGCTTAATGCTGGCGTCAACCTAAATCGGGTGGCAAAGCCAACGTGCTCCGTGCATAGCAGCACTTTATGGAGTGTGTCTGCTGTGTCTGATTCCCAAACCCCAACCCAAACCGGCGATACGCGTGAAGGCTTTATTTTTGCCGGCGGCGCTTACCTATTATGGGGTTTTTTGCCGTTTTATATGAAGGCGGTCTCGCACATACCCGCCTATGAAGTGGTCGCCCACCGCATTTTATGGTCAGTGCCGGTTGCAGGTATTATCATTGCATGGCTTGGTCTTGGCGGCGATATGGCGCGCGTTTTGCGCAACCCAAAAATGCTGGCACAATCAGCAATATGCGCAGCCTTGATTACAATCAATTGGGGCATTTATGTCTGGGCGATCGGCAATGACCGCGCAATTGAAACAGCGCTTGGCTATTACATCAACCCGCTGTTTTCCATTTTTATGGCATATGTGCTGCTCAAAGAAAAACTCGCTCCGTTGCAATGGGCAGCCATCGCTTTGGCTGCTGCCGCCGTGGTTCTTATTACGTGGGGCGCGGGCGGTGTGCCAATGGTGGCGTTGGGTCTGACGGTGACGTGGGGATTTTACGCGTTTTTGAAAAAGACATTGCCCGTTGGCGGCACACAAGGTTTTTTCCTTGAAGTTTTAATACTATGCCTGCCAGCACTCGGTTTTGTGATTTGGCTTGAAGCCAAAGGGACTGGCCACTTTTTGCAAACTGGCGGCTATAACATGGGGATGCTTGCCGCTTCGGGCCTTGTTACTGCCATCCCGCTCATTCTTTATGCCAATGGTGCGAAGCTTCTAAAACTTTCAACCATCGGTATTATGCAATATTCCGCTCCGACACTGATTTTTCTTACCGCCATTTTCGTCTTCGGTGAGCCGTTTGATAAAATCCGCGGCATTGCATTCGCCATGATTGGTTTGGCATTGGTGCTATACACGGTGAGCCTGTTTCGCGGGCGCCAAAAATAAAAACACCGGCCATTTGGCCGGTGCTGGTTGTTTAGGCAAAGCTTACTTTAATCCAAAACAATTGGCATAAAATGTGGTGGTTGCTGCCCAATCCGAAAACACACCGATAACGCCCACGTCTTTGTGCAACACATGCAGCAGCTCAAAGACATCGCCTTCATTATCTGTCACATCAGCAATTGAACTGTAATAAAAGCCGCCTTTGCCAGTCAGCAGTCCGGAGCGTTCCACTGTCCAAGTGATGATTTGAAGTCCGGCTTCTTTTGCTGCAATGGCATATGGTGACGGCACGATTTTGCCATTTTCAACGGTCACTAGGACATAGGTTGGCGGCGCAATAATGTTGACGCCCTGGGCTTTGAGTTCGGCCATTGAAGGCTGCCAGGTTTCAGGTTTCAGCGGTGACCAATCTTTGATGGTTTCATAGCTATCGTCGAGATATACGGCTTGTTTGCCAAATTCAGGCTCGTTTTTCACCCAGTATAGAATATCGTCAAGGTTGAAGGATTGCGCCCAAACATCTGAAGCCGGGATGCCAGCCGCTTTATAGTCGTCGATCATTTGCTGCGCATACATGGCTTGCGTGTAATTGCCTTCAAATGGCATGGCTGCAGAAGGCGCCTTTAACTCAGGTGTAAATTTGGACCCGAGCGATTTGAACAATTGGATGGATTCGGCATGGGTCATCAGAGTGCCGGTCTGCGCATATAGGTCGGTACGGGTTTTTGCCGTGCCATCGACATATTGTTCGATGGTTGTGGCAGCACTGTTGGCTGCATCCATTTTACCGTTCAGCGTTTTGAACTCGGCTAATGTGATGTCAGATGTGCGGCATTCCGCCGTTGCTTTGGTTTCGCCGGCTGCAGCCGTAAAAGGCTTCATGCATGTCGAGGCCAATGGGTTGATTAGAATGTTGGTGGATGTGTGCAAATCATTTTGCGCGTGGCGGCACACCAGCTGGCGATCTTTAGTGAAGGTCACGTCGCATTCTAAAACACCGGCACCCATCACTGAGGCCGCTTTGTAAGATTCAACAGTGTGTTCCGGAAATTGAAGAGGCGCGCCGCGATGGCCAATTGACCAATTTGATTTGCTAAACGGCCCAGCCTTGCACTGCTCCAGTTTGGTTTTTAATTCACTGTCCGCCATACGATCAACGAGGAAAAACGGGCGCGGACCCAATTGGGCTTGTTCGGCATTGGCAGGCGCAACGGATAGTGAAAACACTGCGGTTAAGGCCGCCAGTGACAAATGCATTCGGTATTTTAGCATGCTATATTGCTCCGGTTTTTTTGAAGTACTGCCCCATCGGGTTGGTTCAAGAAAACCGGAGTTAGATGTCAGTGTCGTGACTTTGATGTGATAGTCTTGCGATTGTTTTGTGGCAGTTTACAACCTGTCAATAATCCGGGCGTCTCCTCCAGCGCTTTTGGCCTCATCTAACCCCAACAGCTGAGGCACAATATCTTCCGCGTGCTCCACGGTCATCATGCGGATATTATGGGCCGAATGCAAAAAACCTTGGCCTTTAATATGCTCCAGCATGACACGCATTGGATCCCAAAATCCAAGAATGTTTGCAAAAACCAAGGGCTTTGAATGATGGCCAAGCTGGCCCCATGTCATCATTTCGATGATTTCTTCTACCGTTCCAATGCCGCCTGGAAGCGCGACAAATGCGTCTGATTGCTCAAACATCAAATGTTTGCGCTGATGCATAGTTTCGGTGACCACAATTTCAGCCGTCGCAGCACGATGGGCGTCTGGTGCTTCTTTGTTCATTAAAAATTTTGGAATAATGCCAAGAACTTTGCCGCCAGCTGTTGCTGCGCCTTCAGCAACTGCGCCCATAATACCCTTGGTGCCGCCGCCATAAACCAGCCGAAGGTGATTGTCAGCGAGCGCCTTGCCCAAAACAAGTCCCGATGCAACGTAAGCCGCATCGGTGCCTTTGGAAGAACCGCAGTAAACACAAACTGAACGCATTTCAGACATCGCTGTTCTCCACAAATTGAAGTAATAAAATAATCAAATACCTTGATCACGTCGCAATCTTGCGGCACTTGATAACATTGTCGCATTGTGCGCGCCCCTAGGTAAAGTCATGGCCAACCAATTTCGCGCTTTTTCTGTTCTTGGCCTCGGTGCCATTGTAGCCGGGAGTTTTGCGTGGACTTCAGGCGAGTTGCAACGTTTTGGTGTTGCATCGCCGTTTGTTCAATCAACGGCACTGCTGGATGCAGCGCCGCTGGCTGCAAAAGAAGAATTATCTGACCTGACCAAAGCCGCCAATGTCCCGGCAACCCCGGCAGTGGATCAATCAGTGCTGGCACCAACACGCATTCCGGCGTTTGATATTGTGCGCGTTCAACCAGATGGCTCAATGGTTATTGCAGGTCGTGCCGCTCCGGGCGCAGCGATTGATATTATGGCAGGCGACCGCATTATTGGAAAAACCAGCACCGATGAAAGTGGCTCGTTTGCATTTGTGCTCGACCAGCCTTTGCCTCCAGGTGATTATAACATCGGTCTTGTTGCACGTGTGAATGGTGAGACTTTGACTTCGGAAGAAACAGCCATTGTGCAAATTCCAAATGTGCCGAACGGTGATGTTTTGGCAATTGTAACTGCGCCCAACACAGCACCTGAAGTTTTGGTCGCTGGCGCGGTGAATGAACCTGTAACTCAACCCGAAAAGCAAGCTGTAAACCAAGCTGACGACCAAATGGTTGTTGCTCCAAAAACGCCAGTTGCAGCCAAAGGCGCTATGGCAGTTGAAGAAACCGCTGCTCCAGTTGTTGCAGCAGCCCCCGCTGCTGTTGTGTCGGCAGATCCTAGTGTTCCTGTGGCGGCAGATGGCAACGAAATTCGCATTGAAGCTGTTGAAATTGACGGCGCTAAAACTTTTGTCGCTGGAGCCGCAAAGGCGGGTAGCGCAATTAGGCTATATCTCGGCGACACTTTGTTGGGTGAAGCCAAAGCCAATGATGCGGGGCGTTTTTTGGTTGAAAGCAAGCAGCCCGTGCCCGTAGGCACTCAGATTTTGCGCGCTGATAGTGTTGATGCCCAAGGCGAAGTAACGGCGCGGGCCTCTGTGCCGTTTGAACGCGTGGACACTGACAAACTTGCACTGGTTGCCTCCGGCGCACCTCAGTCGGTTATTGCAATACCTGCACCGGAACTGGCGCTAAACCCCAATCCACCGGTGTTGACCAAAGTCGATACCTCAGTGATCATCCGTAAAGGCGACACGCTGTGGCAAATTGCACGCCGTGTTTATGGCAAAGGTGTCACCTTCTCTACCATTTACAACGCTAATGTTGCCCAAATTACCGATCCAAACCGCATTTTCCCTGGCCAGATCTTTGCTGTGCCACGCAACACAGAGAACGGTGAGCCAGCTGACTTTGAAGGTATTGAAGGTCAGAAAAAAGAAAACGTGATCATTCGATAGGCGATTACAACGCGCAATAGATAATTATAGCTTGTTGCCGGGCTGCCAAGGATATATCGTAAGATTACGATGAATATCTCTCTTCAAACTGAACCCAGTGCCCTCAGCCGCCAATTGGCAGCGCTGGGCCATCCGGCGCGCATCGACATTATGCGCCATTTGGCTTGCGAAGACGGGCGCTGCTGCAAAGAAGTTGTTGGTGTGCTCGATTTGGCGCAATCCACCGTTTCGCAGCATTTGAAGGTTCTGGTCGAGGCTGGCCTTGTGGAACTGTTCATTGAAGGCAAACGTTCGCGTTACTGCCTCAACCGCATTGCGCTCACAGCGCTGAAACACGATATCGATTCTCTGTTTTCAAAATGCTCAGGGCAAACCTGCGCCGGTGCGTCGTAGCACGCTTAGGAGTATATCTATTGGCTTCCCCAACTGTTTCCGCTGATCGCGGCAAGACCTTTTCAACAATCCGCAATTTGTGGCCGTATATGTGGCCATCAGACCGGCCGGATCTAAAAATGCGCGTGGTATGGGCGGCTGTTTATTTGGTGATATCCAAAGTTGTGCTGATTGGGGTGCCGTATTTTTTCAAATGGGCAACCGACGCTTTAAACGGCCAGTTTCTTGCCCCCGGCTGGCTGCCCGCCGCGCTTGCTGCGCCGCTGATGTTGATTGCAGCCTATAATGTGGCGCGCATTGTGCAAGCCGGTTTCAACCAATTGCGCGATGCCTTGTTTGCCTCTGTTGGCCAGCACGCCGTGCGACAACTGGCAGCACGCACTTTCA
Source organism: Limoniibacter sp. (assembly GCA_031422195.1). GTDB lineage: Bacteria > Pseudomonadota > Alphaproteobacteria > Rhizobiales > Rhizobiaceae > JALOTE01. Next base: position 22,333 of record JANOPZ010000030.1, read on the forward strand.
TTCATGTGCACCAACTTTCATTGCGCTTTCACTTGGAACGCCGCACCGGCGGCTTGTCGCGGGTCATTGACCGCGGCATTAAAGGCATTGAATCGATTGTAAGATTCACCATCTTAAACACCGCGCCAACGATCCTTGAATTTGCAATGATTGCGGTGATTTTTGCCTTTGGCTATGGCTTGATTTATGCCGCAATCGTCGCCGTGACGGTCTGGCTCTACACATGGTTCACGCTCAAAGCCTCTGATTGGCGTATTACCATCCGCCGCGACATGAACGATAGCGATACTGACGCTAACTCTAAAGCCATTGACTCGCTTCTCAACTTTGAAACCGTGAAATATTTTGGCAACGAGGCAATGGAAGCTGCCCGTTACGATAAATCCATGGCCAAATACGAAAGTGCCGCTACCAAAGCGTGGACATCGCTCGGCTGGCTTAACTTTGGCCAAGCCGCCATTTTCGGCGTTGGCATGCTGGCAGTGATGATCCTGTCTGCCAGAGAAGTGCAAGCCGGCACTCAAACACTTGGCGATTTTGTGTTCCTCAACGCCATGCTGATGCAATTGTCTATTCCGCTCAATTTCATCGGCTTTATCTACCGTGAAATTCGCCAAGCGCTCACCGATATTGAAGCCATGTTTGGCCTTCTCGATGTTGAGCGCGAAGTGCAAGACAAAGCTGGCGCAACCGAGCTCGCCATCGATAAAGGCGCAATTGCCTTCAAAGATGTGCATTTTGCCTATCAGCCAGAGCGCCAAATTCTAAAAGGCGTTTCGTTTGAAGTGCCGGCTGGCAAAACCGTCGCAATCGTTGGCCCTTCCGGCGCGGGTAAATCCACCCTGTCGCGCCTCCTGTTCCGATTTTACGACATTCAATCGGGTGCCATCACGATTGATGGACAAGACATCCGTGATATTACGCAGCAATCCCTTCGCGCCGCCATTGGCATGGTGCCACAAGACACAGTGTTGTTTAACGATACAATCCTTTACAATGTCCGGTACGGCCGCGTTGGCGCCAGCGACAACGACATCGAAGACGCTGCCCGCAAAGCCTCCATCCATGATTTTGTGGTAGGCCTGCCGGATGGCTATAAATCAATGGTCGGTGAGCGCGGGTTGAAACTCTCCGGTGGTGAAAAGCAGCGCGTGGCGATTGCCCGCACTATACTCAAAAACCCGCCTATCTTGATTTTGGATGAGGCGACCTCTGCGCTCGATACCGCTACCGAGCAAGATATTCAAAACGCCCTCGATGACATCAGCCGCAACCGCACCACGCTGGTGATCGCACACCGGCTTTCCACCGTTATCAACGCCGATGAGATTATCGTGCTTGCAAACGGCATGATCGCCGAACGCGGAACTCACCGTGATTTGCTTAACCAAAATGGCGTCTATGCTTCAATGTGGGAACGCCAGCTTGAAGCCCGCCAAGTCGAAGAGCAACTCCGTAAAGTGCAGGAAAATGACGTGCACGGGGTCGTGACAAGGGGTGTGAAGGCGGGGTGAGAGGTTAGTTAGATGCAAGAAATCAAAATGAAAGTGGCCCTTGTGACAGGTGCCTCGCGTGGCTTGGGCGCTGTTATGGCCAAATCACTTGCGGCAGATGGATGGCATGTTGCCGTAAACTACGCATCTGATGAAAAGAGCGCGGCTTCCGTAGTTGAAGAAATTACGAAGTCAGGCGGCACGGCATATGCTGCAAAATTCAGTGTTATCTCAAAACAGGAATTAATGCGCGGCCTAGCTGATATTGCTGCGCATTTGGGTCCGGTGGATATGGTTGTAAACAACGCAACCGGCTCGCAGCCTGATATGCCGATTTTAGAACAAAGCTGGCAGACTTACCTTGATCAGCTCGAGTTTTTTGTAAAAGCTCCTCTCGAGTTGCTTCAGTTGCTTTTGCCCGACTGGCGCAAGCGCAAGGTAGGCCGGGTAATTAACATTGGCTCGGAGATTGCGGAACTTGGCAACGCCAATTTTGGCAACTACGCTTCGGCAAAAGGCGCGATGCTCTCCATGACCCGTTCTTGGGCCAATGAACTCGGACCTGACGGTATTACCGTAAACTTGGTCGCGCCCGGTTGGATACCCGTCGAGCGCCACGCTGGAAGCCTAAAGACAGCACAGAATTGGTATTTGGACCGCACTGCACTTGGATATTTTGGAAAACCTGAAGATGTAGCAGACGCTGTTGTTTTTCTTGCATCGGATCGCGCGAAATTTATGACTGGGCAAAGGATAGCTGTAAATGGAGGTCGAACCTTTCTCTAAGCCGAATCTCCTATTTCAAATTTGACAAACTTTGCCAATCTCTGTCATTCTCAATCCAAAGGAGAATGACAATGGCCACTATGAATGTTTCCCTTCCGGACCAGATGAAAGAATGGGTTGAGGCGCAGGCCGAAACCGGTCGCTATGCCAATGCCAGCGATTATGTGCGCGATTTGATCCGGCGTGATCAGGTAAAAACTGAAAAGATCGCTGCGATGCAAGCAGTAGTAACAAAGAGTATTGCCAGTGGTTATAGCACGCGAACGATGGAAGATATTCGGCGCGAAGGCCGACAAAGGTTTTTGGAAGAACAGAAGTTGCGCGCATGAATTATCGCCTGACCGACGAGGCGACCAACGATCTTGATCACTTATATTTTGAAGGGTGCCGGATTTTTGGCGTGCAGCAAGCTGATCGATATTCGATGGAACTGGACGGATTGTTTGAGATGATTGCCTCAAACCCTAAAATAGCGCGCGAGCGGATAGAGATCGACCCTGTTGTTCGCGCGCACCCCCACAAGTCCCATATGATCATTTATCGGATTGAGGGTGATGCAGTCGTCATCCTTGGCGTCCGCCACGCCCACGAAGACTGGATGAACGACCTGGAAGTGATCTAACCAGACACACCGCCGCACCCCGCTTCCATCCCCGCCCGTTCCGGCCTATACCGCGCTTAAATCATTTACGCGGGTTGCTCATGTCGATTATCAATTCCATTACCGAAGCCATGGTTCCTGTTCGCAAAGAGGGCTACCCGTTTATTGCAGCGTTTTTTGTTGGCGCAGTTTTATTGGGGTTTATCTGGAGCGGGTTGTTTTGGATTGGCCTCGTGCTCACCGGTTGGTGCGCTTATTTTTTCCGTGACCCTGAGCGTGTAGTGCCGGTTGATGACCGGTTGGTGATTTCGCCTGCTGACGGCATTGTCACTGCAATCGGGCCAGCCGCACCACCAGCAGAACTTGGCCTTGGAAACGCGTCCATGATGCGCATATCAGTGTTTATGAATGTGTTTTCAGTCCACGTGAACCGTGCGCCGGTGCGCGGGCGCATTGTCAAAGCCGTTCATACGCCGGGCAAATTTGTGAATGCCGCGCTTGATAAAGCCAGCAGTGAAAACGAGCGCTCGAGTCTCGTGATTGAAGGCCCGCAAGGTGTGGTTGTTGCCACACAAATTGCAGGCCTTATCGCGCGCCGCATTCTCACATGGAGCAAGGAAGGTGAAGCGCTCAGCGTTGGCGAACGTTTCGGTTTGATTCGTTTTGGTAGCCGCGTCGATGTCTTTTTGCCGGAAGGCTATCGTGCGCGCGTGTCAGTTGGACAGACGGCAATTGCCGGCGAAAGCATTTTGGCAGAATTTGGTGGCGACATAAATTCGCCCTTGATCCGCAAGCTATAAGCCTCCAATCTCAGGCATGGAAAATCCGTTTATCCCGATTGAACCCGATGGCCCCGCAAAAATTGAATTTTCTTCGGCGGATGTGCCAGAACAGGATAATCGCGGCGCGAAGCTGCACGAAATTCCGCTTCGAAAACTCATTCCTAACATCATTACAGTTCTTGCGATTTGCGCAGGTCTAACCGGCATTCGGCTTGCGTATGAGGGCCGCTTTGAGCTGGCAGTTGCGATGGTGCTGCTCGCCGCTTTTCTTGATGGAATCGACGGGCGCGTGGCGCGGCTGATCAAGGGCGAAACACGGTTCGGCGCAGAAATGGACTCGTTGGCCGATATCGTCAATTTTGGAGTGGCGCCGGCATTCGTCCTTCACGCTTATGTTTTGAAAGATATTAAAACACTTGGCTGGGTGGCCGCGGTTGCTTATGTGATCGCCTGCGCTTTGCGCCTTGCGCGCTTTAACGTGATGAATATTGGCGTGCAAAATGTTGGTTGGCGTAGAAATTACTTTGTCGGTGTGCCAGCGCCTATGGGTGCCGCTCTGGTGTTTTTGCCGTTTTATTTAGGCACCGCTGACCACGGGCCGGACAGTGTGGTTGCCATCGGCGCGTCACTATTTATGCTGTTTATTGCGTTTCTATTGGTCAGCCGTCTGCCTGTCTGGTCGGGCAAAAGTTTTGCTTTCAAAAAAGACTACATGGTTCCCGCTATTATGGGTGTGGTGGTGTTTGTTCTGGTTTTGGCGAGTGAGCCTTGGCTGACGCTAAGCCTTTGCGTGCTGGCGTATCTGGCTTTTTTGCCACTTTCAGCGCGACGCTATTGGAAGCGTTCAAAAGCTGAAAAAGCCAGCGTTCAAACCGGCCTTTGAAATTGTTTGAAGCTTTGCGCTTCAACTGACCATAACTGACCGGTGGTTGTCAGCTGCGTGGCAAAAACCGGCATAACTCCACTTGCCACTTCGGCGGGCTTTGGCAGTGATGACGGGTCTTCGCCCGGTACAGCTTGCGCCCGCATCGCTGTTCTGGCTAGGCCAGGGTCAACAATATTCACGCGCAATCTCAACTCATTGGTTTCTGCAGCCCAAGACCGTGCAAAGGCTTCTACGGCAGCTTTTGAGGCGGCATAAGCGCTCCAAAAGGCGCGGCAGGAATGGGCGGAGCCCGACGAGATGATGGCCGCGCGTCCCGCATCTGACAGCCGTAACAATGGGTCAAGCGTGCGAATCATGCGCCATGTCGCGGTGACATTTGTGGCCATAACGCGGTCGAAAACTTTGGCTTCAATATGCCCTATCGGTGAAATTACGCCTAGTATCGCAGCATTGGCACAAAAAATGTCTAGCTTTCCCCAACGCTCGTAAATTGCTCCGCCCAGCCGGTCTATGCCTGGGCCATCCATGAGGTTAAGTGGCACGAGCGTTGCAGTTCCGCCCGCGCTTTTAATTTGGTCGTCAAGCTCTTCCAGCCCGCCTTGGGTGCGTGCAACGGCAATTACATGTGCGCCTGCTTCTGCCAATTGCAATGCCAAATGATAGCCAATACCGCGAGAGGCGCCGGTGACCAGTGCAATTTTACCCTTAAGATCCTCAACCATTATTGGCGACGATTGATAGTTTGCGCACGGTTTCTGTGCCATCACGGTCGGTCAGGCGGGTCGGGTATTCGCGCGTAAAGCAAGCATCACAAAAACGCGGCGCTTCGTTGTCGCGGGGCAACCCATCAACAGCGCGGTGCAGCCCGTCAATCGTCAAAAAGCCCAACGAATCCACCCGCAAAAACTCTGCCATTTCAGCTACTTCCATTCGCGAAGCGAGTAATTTCGAAGCATGTGGGGTATCAACGCCGTAAAAACATGAGGCGCGTGTCGGTGGAGAAGCCACTCGCATATGTACTTCGCGGGCTCCGGCTTCTCGTACCATTTGCACTATTTTTTGGCTCGTAGTGCCGCGCACAATCGAATCATCCACCAAAATCACGCGCTTGCCTTCAAGCATCTTCCGGTTGGCATTAAACTTAAGCTTTACACCCATATGACGGATAGCATCCCCCGGCGAAATAAAAGTGCGCCCGACATAATGGTTGCGGATGATACCAAGTTCAAACGGTAGGTTAGCAACCTGCGCATAGCCAATCGCGGCCGGTACCCCAGAGTCCGGTACTGGTACGACCATATCTGCGTCTACGCTATTTTCGCGCGCCAACTCACGCCCGATTTCGCGCCGGATTTCATAAACGTTACGGCCTTCAATCGATGAATCGGGCCGCGCAAAATAGACATATTCAAAGATACAAAAGCGCGATGCAGCTTGCTCAAACGGAAACAGGCTCTGCAGGCCCGCTTCAGTGACAACAATCATCTCGCCCGGCTTTACATCACGGACAAATCGCGCGCCTATAATATCCAGTGCGCAGGTTTCAGAGGCCAGCACATAGGCGCCATCAAGATCACCTATCACAAGCGGGCGAAGGCCCAACGGATCGCGCACGCCAATCATTTTTTTCGAAGTCAAGCAAACCAGCGAAAACGCGCCTTCGAGCTTCTTCAAAGCATCTACAACCCGCGAAACCGCATCACGTTCTTTGCTCACCGCAACAAGGTGCAAAATGGTTTCAGTATCTGATGTTGATGAAAAGATTGCGCCCAAGTTTTGCAGCGTGCGTTGCGCAGTCATTGCATTGGTGATGTTACCATTGTGAGCAATAGCAAAGCCACCATCCGCCAGTTCTGCAAACAACGGCTGCACATTGCGGATGCCGCTTCCGCCGGTCGTAGCATAGCGCACATGCCCCACGCCTCTTGCGCCTTTCAACCGATCCATCACTGATTTTTTAGTGAAAATATCACCGACCAAACCAATATGGCGCTCAATGAAAAATTGGTCACCATCAAACGTAACGATACCTGCGGCTTCCTGCCCGCGATGCTGCAAAGCGTGAAGGCCAAGAGCCGTTAAAGCTGCAGCATCTGAATGGCCGTATATACCGAACACGCCGCATTCATCATGGAACTTATCATCATCATCGAATGGTGTTTCATCGGCCATACACAGGGCCTCCAGCCTTTGAGTAATAGGATTTAACCGTTGGTCGCACCTGCTGCAGGTGGGGCTTCCTGAGGCGCTGCCGCAGGGGCTGCACCATCGGGATTAATTTGCTTCATAATCATCCCTTGCGGGTCTTCGGGCATCGCCGCGATGAGCTTTGTGCCCAAGTTATCGAGCCATGGCTTTGATTTTGAACCTGCAACCCAATCTGGCTGATTTTCAGCGACCAGCCAATTGAAAAACAACATCGCCACAACCAGAAGCAAAACGCCTCTGGCTGCACCAAACACAAACCCCAAGGCGCGGTCGAGCGCGCCAACGCGGCTGTCAATAATGAAGTCGGCCATTTTCATGGTGATCAAGCTGACAATTATGAGCACGATGACAAACACGATGCTCGCTGCAGCAATTGTCGCCACGGTCTCGGAAGCAATATAAGGCTGCACCAACGGCACAACGGATTTATAAAGGAAGAACGCTGCTGTCGCTGCTGCTGCCCAAGATGCAACCGCCAACACCTCCCGTGAAAAGCCGCGAACCATCGCAAGCAATGCAGAAAACAGGGTAACTGCAACCACAATCAAATCGAGCAGTGTCAAAGACATCCGTTAGGCTCCGTTTCTTCAGGCATCTGTTATCAGGCTTTGTTGCCGTTTTCATCGCGGCGCTTTGGTTTGTCCCCCACTATGCGGGCAACAAGGTCGATCAACGCTTTGGGGTGGAATGCACCAATACCCAAGATGGTTTCTTCACCAATGGCCGGAAAGACCGCTTGCCGAAATCCGAGTTTTTCCGCTTCTTTGACACGTTGAACAGCATGCCCCACCGGGCGCACCGCGCCAGATAGGCTAATTTCGCCGAAATAGACGCAATCGCGTGGCAGAGCAAGACCGCTTAGTGATGACACGAGTGCCGCTGCCACTGCCAGATCGGCAGCAGGCTCCGAGATACGATACCCGCCAGCCACATTCAAATATACATCATGTGTCGTGAGCTTAACCCCGCAATGAGCCTCCAGAACGGCAATCACCATCGATAAACGCGAGGAATCCCAGCCGATCACAGCACGGCGCGGTGTGCCAAGCGGCGAGGGAGCAACCAGCGCTTGGATTTCAACCAGCAATGGCCGTGTGCCTTCCATGCCCGCAAACACCGCAGCGCCGGGCGCTTTTTCATTGCGCTCGCCCAAAAATAAAGCCGATGGGTTTGCCACTTCACGCAAGCCCTTATCGGACATCTCAAAAACGCCAATTTCATCGGTCGCGCCAAAGCGGTTTTTAATCGTTCGCAAAATCCGGTATGAATGGCCGCCTTCGCCCTCAAAATAGAGCACGGCATCAACCATGTGCTCAACAACGCGCGGCCCGGCAATTTGGCCGTCTTTCGTCACATGACCGACCAGAACAATCGCTGAGCCCGAAGATTTGGCATATTTGATCATCGCTTGGGCCGAAGCTCGAACTTGCGTGACAGTACCCGGCGCCGATTCAGCTAAATCCGTCCAAAGCGTTTGAATTGAATCCAAAATAACCAGCGCCGCGCGCGGGCCATCTTTGAGTGTGGCTAATATATCTTCGACGTTGGTTTCAGCCGCCAATTCAACAGGCGAATCAGCCAACCCCAAGCGTTGTGCGCGTAGCCGCACTTGCGCGACAGCTTCTTCGCCTGAAACATAAATAACCCGATTGCCATTGTAAGCGAGCGCCGCTGCCGCCTGCATCAACAAAGTTGATTTGCCAATTCCGGGGTCACCGCCGACCAGCAAAGCTGAGCCTTTAACGAAGCCGCCGCCCGTAACACGGTCAAACTCTGCCATGCCAGTTGGCGTGCGCGGCGCATCATCAGTGTCGCCTGATAGTGGCACCAAGGCCACAGGACGCCCTTTGCGCTTGGATCGCATGGCAGCCGGGCCGGAAGCGATGCCGCCAGTATCAAGCTCTTCAACAATCGTGTTCCATTCGCCGCACGCGTCGCATCTGCCAGCCCATTTCTGGGTGACCGCGCCGCAGGCTTGACAGATGAAATTGGAACGTGACTTGGCCATTAGTTACCTTCGTAAATTCGGTGATACCGCCGCCCTAAACTTGTTAGCAGTTCATAGCCAATTGTACCCGCAGCGCGAGCCGCATCATCGAGTAAAATATGATGGCCAAACAGCTCAATATAATCACCCGCTTTGATCGCACCTTCAGGCAAATCGGTCACATCAAACATGGTTTGGTCCATCGTTACACGTCCCAAAATCGGCACCTTATGGCCGGCAATAAAGCCGTGCCCTGCTGGCCTTCCGGTGTCACGCAACGCAACGCCGGTTCGCGATATTGCACGATGATACCCATCGGCGTAACCAACCGAACATACTGCAATCTGCGTGTCTCGTGTCAGCGTTTGCGTTGCGCCATAGCTGACAGTTTCGCCAGCATTAGCATGCCGAACCATCATGATTTGCGCTTCGGCTTTGACCACCGGTTGCATAGGATTTGGATAATCATTCACCGCTTCGCCGCCATAAAGCGCGATGCCAAGCCGCGCAATATCGCTCCGGGCACGATTGCCCAAAAATGCCCCAGCTGAATTTTGCAAACTGGTTTTCAATTGTGGAAACAATGCTCTAGCAGCATTAAACGAATCAATCTGCGAAGTATTTTTAGGGTGCTCAGGGTCGTCCGCGCAGGCAAAGTGTGTCATCAGCAACACGGCGTTCAACCCACTTAATCCCTCGGCAGCTAGCGCTTTTGCTTCATCCATCGTCAAGCCGAGCCGATTCATGCCGGTATCAACATGCAACGCACATGGCGCACCATCGCCAAGTTCGCGCCACAAGGAAATCATTTCCAGCGAACCCAAAACCGGAACGATCAACTGGTCGCGCAAAACGGCTGCGTTGGTGGCAGTTGCACCATGCAGAACGTAAATATTGGCCTTGGGCAAGATCGCGCGCAGTGCAACGCCTTCGCTGGCCAATGCCACAAAAAACGACCGCGCACCCGCTGTCCAAAACACCGGCGCACATTCAACCATGCCAAGGCCATAGGCATCTGCTTTGATCGTTACGCCAGCTTCTGCCGGTTCAACTTGTGCCGCAAGGTAGTGATAGTTTGCAGCAAGCGCGCCAAGATGAATCGTCAGCCGCCCGCCGACCAACGCCGCATCGTTCACTCAAAACGCTCCGGCATTTTGTCCTCGTCGGCCAAATCAGAGAACCGCGTGAACTCGCCCTGAAACGCAACCTGCACAGTTCCCGTTGGTCCATGGCGCTGCTTGCCGATAATGACTTCGGCTTTGCCGCGCACGGCATTCATCTCGACCTGCCATTTGTTGTATTCTTCAGTGCCGTATTTGGGTTCTTTGTTTTTAACGTAATACTCCTCGCGATACACAAACATCACCACGTCAGCGTCCTGCTCAATCGAACCGGATTCGCGTAAATCTGACAATTGCGGGCGCTTATCTTCGCGGTTTTCCACCTGACGCGAAAGCTGAGACAATGCAATAATCGGCACAGACAGTTCCTTTGCCAATGCCTTCAATCCAGTCGTAATCTCGGTGATTTCCTGCACGCGGTTTTCAGAACCGCGCTTTGATCCCGATGTCATCAATTGCAAGTAATCAACCACAATCAAATCGAGCCCGCGCTGACGCTTCAAGCGCCGCGCCCGGGCCGACATTTGGGAAATCGAAATACCGCCAGTCTGGTCGATAAACAGCGGTATATTGCTCATCGTCTGCGAGCAGGCGACCAGCTTTTCAAAATCCAACTCAGTAATTTCACCGCGCCGGATTTTGGTCGATGGAATTTCGGTTTGCTCAGAAATAATACGCGTTGCAAGTTGCTCTGAACTCATTTCAAGACTGAAAAAGCCAACGCGCCCTCCGTTTTTGGCAGCAATTGTGCCATCTGCTTGTTGCACACCTTCAAATGCTTCCGCCACATTGAACGCAATGTTGGTGGCCAGCGCAGTTTTGCCCATGCCCGGACGCCCGGCTAATACAATCAAATCTGAAGGCTGCAACCCGCCCATGCGTTTGTCGATATCGCTAAGGCCGGTCGCAATCCCTGAAAGTCCGCCATCACGTTGATAAGCGGCACTCGCAAGGTTGATGGCATTTTTGACGGAATCGTTAAAACTCTCAAACCCGCCATCATAGCGGCCGGTTTCTGCCAGCTCAAACAAGCGGCGCTCAGCCTCTTCAATTTGCTTTTGCGGCGCGGCATCAAGCGGCGAATCAAACGCCACATTTACCACATCGCCGCCAATGGTGATTAACGCCCTGCGTGTGGCAAGATCATAAATCGCGCGGCCATAATCAGCTGCATTAATTACCGTAACGGCTTCTGCTGCCAGCCTGATCAAATATTGCGCCACTGTCATATCGCCGACTTTATCTTGCGCGGGCAAATGGGTTTTGGCGGTTACGGGCGAAGCAATTTTGCCCATTCGAATCAAATCGGCCAAAACTTCATAAATTTTGCGGTGCAGCGGCTCATAAAAATGGGTGGATTTTAGAAAGTCGGATACGCGATAATAAGCATCATTATTGACAAGAATTGCACCGAGCAAAGCCTGCTCAGCCTCGATGTTATTGGGCGCTTCACGATACAGCGCATCATTGGCATTATCAGCAGGTTTGCGCAGGGGCTCGGCCATAATCGTTCTCGATTCTAACACCTTTATAGACCCGTGATTGCGCGGTTAGCGATTCGATGTCACCGCTATTCACAGCCTAAGAAACAAAAACGCCCGGACTGTTCCCGGGCGCTGCATTTTTTCTTTTCGCTATTCGCTAATTGGGTATCAGCGACCGCCTTCCATCAAACCGTCTTCATCCACAAATGTTTCCGGTTTGGCGGCATCATTGATGTCTGAGCCGTAAATCGCTTCGGCTGATGTCAAATCTTCGCCTTTGGCCTGACGGGCTGCTTCATCGGCAGTACGGGCAACGTTAATAGAAATTGAAGCTGCTACATCTGGATGCAGAACCAATGGCACAACAGTCACACCAATTGTCTTGATTGCTGCATCAAGGTCGACTTGACCGCGCGAAACAGCAAAACCAGCAGCTGTGATGATATCTGCAACATCGCGCGCGGAAACTGAACCATAAAGCTGGCCGGTTTCACCGGCTGAACGCACAACAATAAAGCTTTTTCCGTTGATTTTTTCAGCCAAAATAGTGGCGGCAGCTTTACGGTCGTCGTTCTTGGCAATCAGGTCTGCTTTCTGGTGTTCAAATTTTTTCTTGTTGGCGTCTGATGCGCGCAATGCTTTGCCCGATGGCAAAAGGTAGTTGCGGGCAAAACCGTCTTTGACGTTAACAATTTCGCCCATATGGCCAAGTTTGGCAACGCGCTCGAGGAGAATAACTTGCATTTGGTTTATCCTTTGGTTGAACTAAAAGTGGTTGATGAGGTCAAGCCTTAGTCACTGGCGCGGTTCGCCGCGTGTCAAAAAGACCAAGAAAAACAAACAATGCCAACATTGGCAAAAAGAAAAACGCCGACAGGTAAGCAAGCACAAGGACCGGTGTTCGCCATGATTTGCCGCGCGTGCGATCATGTAAAACAGCAAAGCCAGCCATCGCAAAACATGCGGCAAAAACGCCGCAAAACACCAATGCGATCAACCCGATCGGGCCGGACAAAAAGCTTGAAGCCAGCGCAAGCGCAAATGCCGGTAGCGCGGCTTTCGGCATTCTCAGCGATAACGGCCAATTGTCTTTTGGCCGGGCCAATTTGCCGGATGCTCGCACCAATTGCAGCGCAAGCCATAAATTACCGGTCAAAACGAGTGTCGACATTGCGGGCTGGATTATGGGCACTGCGTAGAAAATGAAGTTAGCCAGCGACGGCGCAAAGTCGGCGCCTGGCGCAAATTCAGGGTTTACAGCCTTAAACTGCTGCTCAAAAGCGGCGGCAAACTGAGTTGCAAATGCCATATCGTAGCCGGCGTATGCGCCTATGCCAACAAAAGCGGCAGCCAAAAGCAGCCCGCAGAAAAACAATGTATCGCCGAGTGGAAACCACACAATATGGTCGGCTTCACCGCCCACTTCTTCGGCAGGGCGCGCTAAGGCTATCAAGAATACCGCCAAGGCTGATGGCACCATTGAAATCGCGGCCACAATAAGCGCGGCTGGTGCAGAAACCATAAAGCTGACAATCAAAGTGCAGGCAATCGCGCCAACCAAAGTGGCTGTCGCACCAAAGGCCAAACCGGCCAGCATCACTGGCAGCGGCGAGATAAAGAACAAGACAATCGCAATTGAAGACTGCGTTAAGATGCTACCCGCAAGCACAGCAGATGCGGCACCGGACATAACGCCTGCGAGGGCGGAATTGGGCGTTAATTTCAACATATTACTCGCTGTCCTGCCGCGTGGCAGTTAGAGGCTGGCGGGATTGCCATTGCCCCAACTCGGGTTTGAATGCCCAAAGGCAGCCGATCTGCGTTTGGTGTTTTTGGTATTCCGCTGGATTTTCCAGCCAATCACCCCCGCATTTTGTGCGGGGGCCTAAACTTGTTTTGGTCATCATCGTTCAGAAGGAAGTCTGGTTCCCCGCACAAGGGGCGGTGGTGACTAATTTCTAAGCTTCAGTGATAAACGCTTTACTTGATCACATACGGGATCAGACCCAAGAAACGCGCACGCTTAATGGCATTTGCCAATTCGCGCTGCTTCTTCTGGCTCACAGCAGTGATGCGTGACGGAACGATTTTGCCACGCTCAGAAATATAGCGCGACAGCAAACGCACGTCTTTGTAATCCAGCGCCGGTGCATCAGCACCAGAGAACGGGCAGGTTTTCCGGCGGCGCGAGAAAGGGCGGCGCGTAGGAATCTGGTTGATATCTATTTCGTTGCTCATATTGTTTTTCCTTCAGCCAGATTTCAGAAACGGCGCGGGCCGCGCGGTGCACCACGGTCGCCGCCACGGCCGCCGGGGCGGTCAAAGCTCTCACGGTCACGTTCGCGGTCATCGCGTTTTTGCAACATTGCAGATGGGCCAGTCTCGTGTTTTTCAACGCGAATGGTCATGTAGCGCAAAACGCTTTCTGAAATGCGCTGCTGGCGCTCCAACTCGGCAACAACATCACCGGTGGCATGAAAATCCATCAAAGCATAATGGGCTTTACGGTTTTTCTCGATACGGTAGGCGAGGGATTTAAGACCCCAGCTTTCAATACGGCCAACTTTGCCGCCCATGCCTTCGATAAGGCCTTTGAAAGTTTCAACAAGTTCATCAACTTGCTGCGCGGACAAATCCTGCCGCGCCAGGAACACATGTTCATAAGCGTTCATTGCTTTTTCCTTTTCCTCATTCACCTGCGAATAAACACAAGCGACCACGAACTGGCGGCTAAGCCTCCGTGCTGCTCCAGCAATTACTTGCGAGGAAAAGTCACGAACATCAGAGCAGGCGCATGAAGGGGACAGGGCCTTGTGGCCCCTTACTTGGGCTATTTTGCAATACGCATCATAGCCAAGCCCCCGGCACAACGCCCGGCCGGTTTAGGTAGGCGGCCTATAGGGGAGATTGGGATGGGGGGCAAGGGGGTTAAGCGGCGCGTTTGCCAACAACCAGTGTCACTGTTCCATCAAGTTTAGTCAGCACGCGTATCAGCCGATCGAGCGTAAAACGAGATAAATCAGCATTGCGAATACGAGAGATATCAGCTGCGGTAACACCAGTGATTTCGGCCGCGGCCCGAACAGTGATTTTCCCATCATCAAGGATCCCAATAATTGAGGCCGCAGCAATTGACTTTAACCGGCGCAATTCGGCATCGGCATAACCAAAATCCACCCATACATTGCCTGTACCGCTAACGAGTTCAAACGACTGGTCATCGGCATCGGTTTTAATGTCTTCAGTCATTTCAATTCATCCTTCAATCGTTTCAACCGCAATTTAATAAGATCGATTTCATGTTTTGGTGTTGATATTCCGCTGGTCGATTTCTTCTGAAAAGCGTGAATGACCCAAATTGCATCTCCAATTTGAACCGCGTAAACACACCGGAATGCATCCGACTTATAGGCAATTGCAACTTCAAAAATACCAGAACCAAGGCCTAGCATTGGCTTACTTATGTCTGCTTTTCGACCGTTGGCAGCAACATCCAACGCTTCCAAAATTCGGTCACGAGCAAGTTGAGGAAAATTCCGGAAGTCTTTATCAGCAGCTTTGATCCAGAATACAGCCTTCATTTCGTTATCTTGTCATATTTGACAACACTTTGCAATTCTCCATTTCCCCTGCTAATCCCTCCCCAACACCACACCAAGGGCCACCCATGTCATCCATCGCATTCACATTTCCCGGCCAAGGCTCGCAATCTGTCGGCATGGGCAAGGCGCTTTATGATGCAAGCGCAGCTGCCCGCGCGGTGTTTGCCGAGGTTGATGAGGCGCTGGGCCAGAAGCTATCAGCCTTGATGTTTGAAGGGCCAGAGAATGAGTTGACGCTCACTGCAAATGCGCAACCGGCTTTGATGGTAGTCTCAATGGCGGCGATGGCAATGCTCAATGAGCGTGGCGTTACGGTTGAAAAGGCCGCCTATGTTGCTGGCCATTCGCTCGGTGAATATTCGGCGCTTTGTGCGGCGGGCATGTTTTCGCTGAGCGACACGGCTAAACTGTTGCGCATTAGAGGCAATGCCATGCAGGCCGCTGTTCCGGTTGGGGCAGGGGCAATGGCGGCAATTATTGGTGCGGAAGCTGACGCAGTAGCCAAACTTTGCGCTGATTCGGCGGGAAGCGAAATCTGCCAGATCGCCAATGATAATGGCGGCGGCCAATTGGTCATTTCAGGTTCCGCTGCGGCGGTTGCCCGCGCAATTGAAGGCGCGAGCGCCATTGGGGCCAAACGCGCGATACCGCTTTCTGTGTCTGCGCCATTCCACTCGGCTTTGATGCAACCCGCCGCCGACGCCATGCGCGAGGCTCTGGCAAACGTCACCAAACATGCGCCGCGCGTCCCGGTCATCGCTAATATAACAGTGTCGCCATTGACTGATCCTGAAATCATTGCCGCCAAGCTGGTGGAACAAGTCACCGGCCAAGTGCGCTGGCGCGAAACAATTGAGTGGTTTGCCGCCAATAACATCACCACGCTTTATGAAATAGGTTCTGGCAAAGTGCTGACAGGCCTTGCCAAACGTATTTCAAAAGATGTCGCAGGTGTTGCGGTGAACACGACGGACGATATAGAGGCTATGGCGATTTCTTTGGTCTGAGGCCTTATCATGTTTAACCTAAGCGGGCGCAAAGCCCTCATTACCGGCGCAACCGGCGGCATTGGCGAGGCCATTGCCCGAGCATTGCACGCCCAAGGCGCAATAGTCGGCATCCATGGCACCCGCTCTGAAAAACTTAGCGAACTTGCTGCCGAACTTGGCTCAAATGTGCATGTGTTTCCCGCCAATTTGGCCGACCGCGAAGCCATCAAAGCACTTGCCGAAAAGGCCGAGGCCGACATGGGCGGCGTCGATATTTTGGTCAACAATGCCGGTATCACGCGCGACGGCCTGTTTGTGCGCATGTCTGATGATGATTGGGATGCCGTGCTCGATATCAACCTTGGCTCGGCTTTCCGGCTTACGCGCGCGCTGACCCACCCGATGATGCGCCGCCGGTTTGGCCGCATTATCAACATCACGTCTGTTGTTGGCACCACTGGCAACCCGGGGCAGGGCAATTATTGCGCGTCTAAAGCCGGCATCGTCGGCATGACAAAATCACTGGGCCAAGAAATTGCCAGCCGCAACGTGACTGTCAATTGCGTTTCACCGGGCTTTATTCAGTCGGCAATGACAGACAAACTCAATGAAAAACAAAAAGAAACCATTATGGCCAACATTCCCATGCGCAAAATGGGACAAGGCGCAGATATTGCCGCGGCAGTTGTGTTTTTAGCGTCGGATCAAGCAGGATATATCACCGGCCAAACAATTCATGTGAATGGTGGCATGGCGATGATTTGATGGTAGCGAGCGCACGGTTCAAGTGCCCGCGTCGCTGACTTTCTTATTCTATATTCAGTTTAAACAGAAAACTTGGCTCGTTATCGAGAGAGTTGCACCTAGCCGTGCCTCACGTCCCGACTCTGTTTAGAGCTTTTCGGCCAAAAATCAGCGCAAAAGAGCCCAAGATTAACGAAATTATAGCGCCGACCATAGCGGTGGTTATCAAAATGAATTTTACTGCTGCAAAACCAGAGTAAGCTAAAGCCAGCCAATTGGGAAACGTATCAGCGCTTGTCAGCATTACAAATGAAATCAAATTTTCAATTGAGTCACTCAAGGCACCGGCCATCGCGGCAAAAGTTGCAATTATACCGATTCGTTGGCCCCAAGTTCCGCGCTGAGATAGCCGCGCAACTAAAGTGAAGAAAAATATACCCAAGCAAAACATAGCGGCAATAAAAGCAAAATCGATGAATTGGGTTTGCCAGTAAATATCAAGTGTACCAACTTGCTTCATATGCGCATAATAACCCTTGATTGTTCCACCGTTAAAAGCCAGCTGACCTGTTGCATAGTCAACAGGGTGAAGTGACGCAGCGTAACTTGCATCAAGAACGGGTTTTATTAAAACGAATCCTGCAATTGAACATGCTGCAAGAAAAGCATGAGCAATTACTGGCAAAGACATTGGGGTTGGGAAGTGCTTGTTAAACATCAGATTTCTCCACATTATATTCCATGGAATATAATATCCTTCCGTGGAATGCAACTGGGCTTTGAAAAATGCAGCAGCAGATAATTGGCGAAGCAGCCACATGGCTTTCAATTGTTAGCCTGCTTTATACATCGCGAATGGACTCACTTTTGGCCAAACATGATCTGACGTTTGGGCAATTCAGTATATTGCATCACATTGCGCAGCCTGAATTATCGGGCGGCACGAGCATTTCCGAAATTGCTAAGGTCGTAGCTTTGAAGCAGCCCGCAGTGACAAAAACTATTGCAAAATTCGAATCCAGAGGTTTGGTTTTGATCGCCGCAAATGGAAAAGACAATCGCGCCAAAAAAGTAACTGCCACCGTTGAAGGCTTGGGCACATTGCAACTCATCCGGCAAAGCATGGGGCCAGATTTAGCACGGGTTTTTGCACATTTTAGTGCCAATCAACTGGAACAATTCGTGTATCAGCTTAAAGAACTTGGGAAATGGCTTGACCAAAACCGGGATGCCATCTCCAACACAAATCAAGATATTTAAATGAAAATTTCCAAACATGGAAATTGCTAAAGGGAGTGTACCTCCGTTTGATAAAGTGCCTTGCATTTCTGAAGTTAGCCAAAATCTTTTACCCGCAGTTACAAAACCCGTTGATCAGTCACAGCTCTGCCATCTTTCGGCTTGATTAGCGCGGCGTGCGCCTTTATCGAGGCTGCACATGTTAAACTATAATGACCAAACATCTTGAAGGGGAACGCCATGAGCGACACCGCAGCACGTGTAATGAAAATTGTTGTCGAGCATCTCGGCGTTGATGCCGATAAAGTAAATGAGGCTGCAAGCTTCATCGACGATCTGGGCGCAGACTCGCTCGACACCGTCGAACTGGTTATGGCCTTCGAAGAAGAGTTTAGCGTTGAAATCCCTGATGATGCAGCCGAAACCATTCTTACAGTTGGTGATGCCGTGAAATTCATCAATAAGGCCCAAGCATAATTGGCATTACCGGCGGCTCGCCGCTGGTTTCCGCAATGCGCAGAGTCGTCGTCACCGGTCTTGGTCTATTATCACCGCTTGCCATGGGCTATGAACGCTCTTGGCAACGGCTTCTGGCTGGCACCAGCGGTGCGGCTACCGTTCATGGGTTTGAATATTCAGACCTCGCATGCACTATCGCGAACCAAATTCCGCGCGGTGATGGCACAGATGGCACATTTAGCCCCGATGCTTTTCTTGAGCCAAAAGAACAACGGAAAATTGGCGATTTTATTCTTTATGGCATTGCCGCCGCTGATGAAGCCTTAAAAGACTCTGGCTGGGAGCCTAAGACCGACGACGAAAAATATGCTACTGGCGTAATGATCGGTTCGGGCATAGGCGGTATTTCCGGTATTTACGACACTTCACTGTTGCTTGCTGAAAAAGGTCCGCGCCGCGTTTCTCCTTTCTTCATTCCGGGCAATATCATCAACATGGTGTCTGGTCAGGTATCCATCCGGAACGGTCTAAAAGGCCCGAATCATGCTGTTGTTACAGCCTGCTCGACTGGTGCGCATGCCATTGGTGATGCAGCGCGTTTGATTATGTTTGGCGACGCTGACGTGATGCTGGCAGGTGGTGCTGAAGCACCGGTCAACCGCTTGTCGCTCGCTGGCTTTGCGGCCTGCCGGGCACTGTCAACCTCTTATAATGACAACCCAACTGAAGCATCGCGACCGTGGGATTTAGCCCGTGACGGCTTTGTAATGGGTGAGGGCGCAGGCGTTGTCGTGCTCGAGGAACTTGAGCATGCCAAAGCCCGTGGCGCAAAAATCTATGCGGAAATCGTTGGCTATGGCCTGACAGGCGATGCCCACCACATTACCGCGCCGCCGGAAGATGGCGAAGGCGCATTCCGATGCATGACCAATGCTTTGCGTCATGCCAAAATTGCACCCGCCAATATTGATTACATTAATGCCCATGGCACATCGACAATGGCCGACACCATTGAGCTTGGCGCGGTTGAACGTCTGGTTGGCGATGCCGCTTCCAAAATTTCGATGTCATCGACAAAATCGTCAATTGGCCATTTGCTGGGTGCGGCGGGTGCAGCCGAAGCTATTTTTTCAATTCTCGCCATCCGCGATCAGATTGCCCCACAAACCCGCAATTTGCACAACCCGGCCAAGGAAACACAAATCGACCTTGTCCCGCAAACGCCGCGTAAGCGAAACATTGATGTTGTGCTTTCAAATTCATTTGGCTTTGGCGGCACCAACGCGTCTTTGGTTTTCCGGGGCTATAACGGCTAGAGTCTGCAGGAGTTTTTTCCCTGCTTTGCTGATAGGCCTCTCAAGAAAGCCGCAACTCAGTGGCAAGAACAGCTAATACCAAGCACTCCGGTATCGGGAATGAGGATAGCGTGGTAAATCTCGCCAAATCTTTCCGACAAACACCTTGCGCCGCTACAATCTGTCAGCTATTGCCACGACAGTCGGAGCGTAGCGCAGCCTGGTAGCGCATCTGGTTTGGGACCAGAGGGTCGCAAGTTCGAATCTTGCCGCTCCGACCATTTTTCCACAAATGACAATATGCTTGCACAGGTTTCAACCGCATGACACCTGTTGCGCATGATGTCTTCTGTCCAATCTCTTCTTAAATCACATGAATGGTCCCTGGGCACACGGTTTGCCGAGAGCACGATGGCTTTCGACTTGGTTGGCCCCGGCGCTGTCTGGGATGAAACCTACCGTTACCTTTCCGGCACGCCAACTGAACGCCTTAGAACCCTGAAACTTGCAGCCATGAAGGCGTTTTGGCTTGAAACGCTGGGGGGTAAAAAACGTGAATTGATCGGCAGAAACTGGAGCCTTTTTGCTGATTGGTGTCTTAAAACCGCACTTAAGGAAGCTTGGAACCTCCCCGCTTATGCCAAGTTCACAAAAGGTGATTTAACACCCGAGGGTGCGGTTCCTGGCCTATTTGTGCTTGGCCTTGGCAAACTGGGTGGCTTCGATCTCAACTTTTCCTCCGACGTTGATTTGATAGCATTTTTTGATATCGAAAGCTTAAATGTGCCAGAAAACGATGGACGCGGTTATGTTACTGCCCGGGTGCTACGCGATATGGGCAAGATTCTTGGCAATAATTCAGGTGAGCCCACTTGGCGTGTTGATTGGCGGTTGCGGCCTGATCCTTCGATGACAGATTTATCGATGTCAGCTGAAGCCGGCCTTTCCTACTTTCATTTTCAATCAGAACCGTGGCGACGGCTTGCAATGATGAAAGCCCGCGTTGTCGCAGGTGATTTGGCTGCTGGCGCCCGTTTTATGAATGATCTCAAACCATTTTTGTGGCGCAAAAGCCTTGATTTCCGCATGATCGACGAAATTTCTGAACTTAAATCGCGCATTCGCAATGAAAATCCGGATATCGCTGAGCATTCAGCTGACAGCGATGATTTGAGCACCGCCGATAATTTCCACTTCAAACTTGATCGCGGCGGCATTCGCGAAATTGAATTTATTGCCAATGCGTTGCAATTGGTTTGGGGCGGGCGGAAGCCGCAATTGCGTGTTACGCATACTGAAACTGCACTTCAAGAGTTAAGTCAGGCCGGCCTATTGGACGTTGATAAGGCCAAGCGGCTTGTCGCCGCCTACCATTTGTTCCGCGGGCTGGAAAATGCAGTTCAAGGCCTGTCAAATGCGCAGGAATACCGCGTGCCGAAGACATTGAATGAGCGCAATTTGATTGCCGCACTTGTGGGTTTTAGCGATTGGAAATTGGCTGAAAAGCAGATCATTTTTGAACGCGCGTTTGTACACGATGCGTTTCAGAATCTTTTTAACGGTGCCGAAGAAGCTGTGCCCGCACCGGCAACCCTCCAAATGAAACTCAACAAAGAAAGCGTTCTTATCATTGAAGAATGGCGTGCTGGCTTTGTGCGCTGCGGCGTTACTGGAGACATGCGGGCGGCACTGCGCCATCTGCCAGACTCAATTTTAGCGGCATTGCCAGCGCGCAGCAGCCCTGATGTTGCAATTGCTGCGCTTGATGCATTCTTCCGGCAATTGCCACCGGGAGGGCAATATTTGTCTCTGATGGCAGCCCAGCCGCAGTTTTTGGCGGATATTGTGGAACCTATCGTCACCGGTGGTTGGGCCGCTCGATTAATGGCGCAAACCCCACACGTTGCTGACAGTTTGATTGAACGTCGCGGTGATCTTACAACAAACATTGTGCCAAAGCTCGATGATGTTGCGTTTCTAAATTCGGAGCGGGATTATGAAGCCCGGCTCGAAGCATTCCGCGCTTTGGTCAATGAGCGCGTGTTTCTGACATGTTTGGCATTTCAGCGGGGCCTCATGGGCCACACTGAAGCCACCCGCGCTCTAACCGGCATTGCAGAAATTGCGCTGACCATCGGGTGCCGACTTGTGGCCGACGAGTATTTCGAAGGCAAATTTTTGACGGCAATCGAAATGCCAATTGCAATTCTGGCGATGG
The DNA here is from genome assembly GCA_031422195.1 of Limoniibacter sp. GTDB lineage: Bacteria > Pseudomonadota > Alphaproteobacteria > Rhizobiales > Rhizobiaceae > JALOTE01. The sequence goes on from JANOPZ010000030.1 coordinate 44,227, forward strand.
GCAAGTTTGGGCTGGCCGAACTCACGCCCGGCTCTGACTTGGATTTGGTTTATTTAGCCCGCGAAGACGCAGATCTTGACACGGCGAACCGTTTTGCACGGCGGCTTTCAACCGCGCTTGGCACCAAAATGCGTGGCGGTGTGGTTTATGAGATTGATACCCGCCTTCGCCCTTCCGGTAATGCCGGCCCGCCCGTGCTCCGGCTTTCAACGCTGGAAAAACACCAAATGGAACGCGCCAATACGTGGGAGCATTTGGCACTGGTGCCTGCACGTTTGGTCTTTGGTGGCGCACAAAAGGCTGCAGCATTTGAAGCTGTAAAGGCTTCGGCTCTGGGCCGTCCGCGAAACAAAACTCAGTCTGCGCGAGATGCCCATAAAATGCTGGCCCGCCTGCGTGAGCACCGCATCAAACCTGCTGGCAAAAATGTGCTTGCCATTAAACTGCGTCCTGGCGGGTTGATGGAAGCTGAATATTTGGCAGCATTTTTATCGCTGCAAGCTGGCCGCTCGGTTTACGATCACCCGGAACTGATGCCGGAAGCCTTGATTGATGCGTTAACGCTTTGGCGACATTTACAACTCATCGCGCGGACGCTTGGCGTTGAAGACCAAGTTATCATTGACCCTCAAAACATTATCTCAAGACTGCCGGTGGCTTTACAGACAGTCGATTTATTTGCCGATATGGATGCCAAGGCCCATGGTGTTCTCGCATTGATCAACGACATCATCATTCGGCCGTCCGGCCTCAAAGGCAATGCGCTTGTGGTTTGGGAAGAAGGGCCGATCATTGATTAATGAAGAGCGATCATTTGCCCGATTGATTTTGCTTCAATTTATCGGCAAATGGGGAAACGCAGATTTGACACGGATAGATCTATGCTCGCCCGTATTTACAGCCCAGCAAACAGCGCCATGCAATCTGGCAAAGGCAAAGCCGGTTTATGGCTGTTAGAATACGTGCCAGAAATAGCCAAGTCCATTGATCCTTTGATGGGTTACACATCATCGTCTGACATGATGGCGCAAGTTAAGTTGAAGTTTGAAAGCAAGCAGGGCGCGATAGCCTATGCCGAGAAAAACGGCATTCCATTCCGCGTTGAAGAACCTAAAATGACCACGCGCCGCAAAATGTCATATTCAGATAATTTCGCTTTTGGCAAAAAGCAGCCATGGACCCACTAAAATATGGACTCACTAAAATATGCACTCACTAAGTTTTGGCCCCGTAGCTCAACTGGATAGAGCACCCGCCTTCTAAGC
>JANOPZ010000031.1:0-101332 GCA_031422195.1 Limoniibacter sp.
GGCGCATTGAGATGAATAATCAACCTATCAATATGGCTGAAAAACTGTCGAAGTTCAGTGATCTATGGTCGCCGAAGATCGTCGGCGCATTTAACGGCCATGACTTGATGGCTGTCAAAGTGAAAGGCGATTTTAACTGGCATTCACACCCAGACACCGATGATTTTTTTATGGTGCTGTCCGGCCAATTGATCATTCAATTGCGCGATGGGGACGTGGTTTTGAATCCCGGTGAAATCTATGTTGTGCCCAAGGGCGTCGAACATTGCCCGCGTGCAGATATCGAAACGCATCTGCTTATTATTGAAACGAAGGGAACGCCAAATACCGGCGATGTTTCAACATCAGTGTTGAAGGATACCTTGTAGTGCTGAGGCGTGCGCTCCTCGTTGTAACACTCATGGGCGCAGCTGCGCCTGCGTTTGCTGATGAGCGTTCGTTTTTCTATATGCCGAATGACGAGGATTTCAGGCACCAAACCATTGCCAAGGGGCCAAACGAGCAAAAATGGCCATTTACTGAAACAAGCGGCCAGATCGCGTGCGCATGGATAATGGGTGCGCAAGCGGTTTATTTTATACCGGAAAGTGAAATCGAAGGCGTGGCTGCCGAAGATGAAAACTACCGCGTGTTGATCATCAGCACGAATGTCATCGAAATGATGATTTCAAACGCTGCCCAACGAGATTTGCTGTTACCGATGCCCAGTTTCGAAGAGCAAATCAAACGCATCGCACCTTATTACGCAATTGGCCTGAAACTCTGTGACATGCAGCGCGGCACTGTTCTTGGCCCGGCTGAACTTTAACTGGATTATCAAATGCTTCTTATCAACTGCCCCTATTGCGGCGAAGACCGCCCCGAAGTTGAGTTTCGCAATGCTGGCGAGGCTCATATCGCGCGGCCCGCAAACATGGCCGATATTACGGACGAAGAGTTCGAGGCGTTTTTCTTTTTGCGCGACAATAAAAAAGGCACCACGTTTGAACGCTGGCGGCATATTCACGGATGCGGGCGGTTTTTTAATGCGGCGCGCGACACCGTAACTGACAAAATTATCATGACCTACAAAGCTGGTTTGCCGAAGCCTGAGATTAAAGTAGCCGAAATGACGCTGGAATTGGCCGTTGACCCCGGTGTTTCCGGCAGGTCAATGCTGCCTGTTGAGGCAAAATCATGAGCAAGACCCAGAAAAACCGTATCGTCGGAAAAGGCCGTTTAGCGCCATCGCGTGTTGTCAATTTCTCATTTGATGGCGTGGCGATGCAAGGGCTTGAGGGTGATACTTTGGCTTCGGCCTTGATCGCCAACAATGTGCATTTGACAGGACGTTCGTTCAAATATCATCGCCCGCGCGGGATATTGTCGGCGGGTGTTGAAGAGCCAAACGCCATTGTGCAAGTGCGGCGTGATTTTGCCCGCACCGAGCCGAACGTTCGCGCAACCGTCGCAGAACTTTACGACGGGTTTAGTGCCACCAGCCAGAACCGCTGGCCTTCGCTGGCGTTTGATGTTGGCGCGGTCAATGATTTGGCGTCGCCATTCATTCCGGCCGGGTTCTATTATAAAACCTTCATGTGGCCCCAAAAAGCTTGGCACAAACTTTATGAACCCAATATCCGCATGGCTGCTGGCCTTGGCAAAGCGCCAACGGAAGCGGACCCTGATGCTTATGCCAATCGGTTTGCGCATTGCGATGTCTTGGTGATTGGCGGCGGTGCGGCCGGTTTGGCGGCAGCTCTTGCGGCAGCTGAATCGGGCGCAAACGTGATGATTGTTGATGAAAATCCAGCAACTGGCGGTGCACTGCGTTATGAAAGCGGTGCGACGATTGACGGGCATTTTGGCTGGGATTGGGCGGTTGCGACCACGGTGAAATTAGCCGCAATGCCCAATGTTCGTCTTCTTACCCGCACAACGGCGTTCGGATATATGGCGCAAAACATGGTGTGCCTGATTGAACGTATTACCGAGCATTTGCCAAAACCTGATACCGAAACGCCGCGTGAACGCGTATGGCAGGTACGCGCGAAACGTGTAATTATCGCCGCGGGCGCCATCGAGCGCCATATGGTGTTTGCTGAAAACGACCGTCCGGGCATTATGTTAGCCTCAGCAGCCAGAACCTATCTCAACCATTATGGTGTGGCTGTCGGCAAAAACGTTGGCGTATTTACAGCGTCTGACAGTGCCTATCATGCGGCGATTGACCTTCATAAAGCGGGAAGCAAAATTGCAGCCATTGTCGATTACCGCGATGGGCCAAAAGGGCTAGCCCTTGATGAAGCGCGGGCACTGGGCATTGAAGTGATCACCGGCGCTGGCGTGGTTTCCACCGGCGGGCGCTTGCGCGTTTCGTCGATGGTTGTTCGGGCCAAAAATGGTGGCACCAACCGCATTATTCCGGTTGATGCAGTGTTGATGAGCGCAGGCTGGACACCGTCTGTCCATATGTATTCGCAGTCACGTGGACGTGTGGTTTGGGATGCGGCGACTGAACGGTTTTTGCCGGGCGATTATCCTCAAGATGCTGCGTCTATTGGCGCTTGCAATGGCACGATGACGCTTGAAGCCACCATTGACGAAGCGCTCAGCGCAGGTGAGCGCTTCGCCAAAGAAACCGGTTCCAAAGGTAAAGCGTTAAAGCTCAAAAACGTATCTGGCGAAAGTTTTGCCGGTTCCTTTGCCGGCGCTTCATTGGGCGCAGCAGAGGGCGAGGCAGTTAAAGCGTTTGTAGATTTTCAAAACGATGTGACCGCAAAAGATATTGGCCTGGCTGTTCGCGAGGGCATGCATTCTATCGAGCATGTCAAACGCTACACCACCAATGGTATGGCAACCGATCAAGGCAAAACTTCCAACATGCATGGGCTGGCGATAGCTGCGCATTTGCTTGGGCGCGAAGTGCCGAAGGTTGGCCTTACCACGTTCCGCTCGCCTTATACGCCGGTGACATTTGGCGCGCTGGTTGGACATGCGCGCGGCAAATTGTTTGACCCTACGCGTTGCACCCCGATGCATAAATCACATGTAGCGTTGGGCGCAGCGTTTGAGGATGTTGGCCTTTGGAAACGCGCCTGGTATTATGCGCGTGAGGGCGAAGATATGCATCAAGCTGTCAATCGCGAGGTTAAAACTATACGCGATTTTGGCGGAATTTTTGATGCTTCAACGCTTGGAAAAATTGAAGTTGTCGGGCCTGATGCGGCAGAGTTTCTCGACCGGCTTTATACCAACCCATTCAAAAACTTGGAACCCGGCAAATTGCGGTACGGCATCATGTGCCGCGAAGACGGCTTCATTTACGATGACGGCGTTGTCGCACGCATCGCCGAAGACCGTTTTCATGTGACGACAACCACAGGCGGCGCGCCACGCGTGATGAATATGATGGAAGACTATCTCCAGACCGAATGGCCGCAATTGCAGGTTTATTTAACATCTATCTCAGAACAATGGGCGGTTATCGCTGTGCAAGGGCCAAAGGCCCGTAATGTGCTTGCACCTCTTGTTGAAGGTGTTGATATTTCCAACGAAGCTTTGCCGCATATGAGCTACCGCGAAGGGTCTATCATGGGCGTACCTATGCGGCTGTTCCGCATGTCGTTTACCGGTGAGGCGGGCTTTGAAGTGAATGTTCCAGCTGATTACGGCCAAGCCGTGTGGGATGCAATTTATACACGGATGAATGCCCTTGGCGGCTGCGCTTACGGCACTGAGGCGATGCATGTTCTGCGTGCTGAAAAAGGCTATATTATTGTTGGCCAAGATACAGACGGCACGGTGACACCGGATGATGCGGGTCTTGGTTGGGCGGTTGGCAAAAAGAAAACTGACTTTGTTGGCATTCGCGGCATGAAACGGCCTGATCTGGTTAAAGCCGGTCGCAAGCAGCTTGTCGGCCTCAAAACCAAAGACCCTCAGGTGGTTTTGGAAGAAGGTGCACAGATTGTTGAAAACCCCGACCAGCCTCTTCCAATGACCATGATCGGCCATGTGACATCATCTTATTGGTCGCCCAATTGCAGGCGCTCAATTGCCATGGCGCTGATTGTAAATGGCATGAACCGAATGGGCGAGACACTGTTTATTCCGATGCCGGATGGTGTGATTGAAGCAGAAATCTGCAAGCCGGTGTTTGTGGATGAAGAGGGGGGCCGGCTCCATGGTTGAAACAACTCAATTGGCGGAACGCAAAGCGATCCACGCCGGTGCGCGTTACGCAAAAGGGCGGACCTCTGTCGAGGTGGCCGCTCCTGCGGTTCGTATCAGTTTGCGGGCACCTGAGGCAAGCGTTGCTGCTTTGTCAAAAGCGTTGGGTTTCGCACTGCCGCAAAAACCAAAAACGTCATCGTCTAAAAATGATGTTCATTCACTTTGGATCGGGCCAGATGAATGGTTGATTATTGCGCCCGAAGGCAGTGATCTGATTGCCAAATTTGCCAAAATTGTTGCGTTTCATTCTGCCGTCGATGTGTCGCACCGCAATGCCGCGTTGGTTGTTACAGGCGCTGGCGCGGCTGATGTTTTGAACGCAGGTTGCCCACAGGATTTAAGTTTGATGGCATTTCCGGTTGGGGCTTGCTCGCGGACATTGATGGGCAAAACCGAAGTGATTTTGTATCGCTCTTCTGAAAATAACTTCCGCGTGGAAGTGTGGCGTTCGTTTGCCACCTATGCGCTGGATTTTATCGAGGACGTAATCAGGCGGGATGTTTAGGTCCTGACCCTAGGCTTCCAGCTTGGCAACTTCAGCGGCATCGATCACAGAAAGGGTTTTCCACTCGGCTGTGAATGCGGGTTTTGCCGAACCTTCGATTTCCAGCGTCACGTCATAACTCGTCAGCACACGGCCTGAAGGGCGGATATCTGCATCCGTAAGTTTGAATTTTGCGCGCACCATGGCGCCCGCCTTTACGGGCGCGGCAAAGCGTATTTTATCAAACCCATAATTCATGCCCATGGTTGTCGTTTCAATGACGGGCAGGGTTTCGTATGCCAATGTCGACAGGAGTGACAGTGTCAGAAACCCGTGCGCGATGCTGCCGCCAAACGGGGTTTCGGCCGCAGCACGGGCAGGGTCGATATGGATCCACTGATAATCATCCGTCGCTTTGGCAAAATCATCGATCATGGTTTGCGTGACTTGCCGCCACGGCGAAAAAACTTCGCTTCCAACAAAGCCCAAAATTGCTGCAAGGGGGATGGAAAGGCTGCCCGTCATGTCTGCTTCCAATTCGGTATTCTAAGGTTTGCAAATGCGGCGATTGCGCGAGGCAATTGGCCGCCGTGACACGTTATCCGACCCCTCTGTTAGCTATGCGCACGAATGGAGCCGGACCCTCGGATTTCGGAAGCATCCATGGTGGGCGTAACAGGGATTGAACCTGTGACCCCTACAATGTCAATGTAGTGCTCTCCCGCTGAGCTATACGCCCATGGATGTGACGCCGGATACACCACAAAGGGGTCGCGACGTCAACGGGGAATGGTCAATAATGTAAAGGGTAAATCAGGCTCAAGCGGCTTTTAACAGCTTCTCCACCTCGTTGACCAGATCTTTCAAATGAAACGGTTTTGACAGAACAGTGGCATCTTTGGGCGCTTTGCTTTCAGGGTTGAGAGCCACGGCGGCAAAGCCGGTGATAAACATCACCTTCAGATCAGGGTCGATTTCGGTTGCGCGGCGCGCAAGCTCAATGCCGTCCATCTCCGGCATCACAATATCGGTGAGCAGCAGATTAAATGGCTCTTCGCGCAGGCGCTCGTAAGCGCTGGCTCCATTGTCAAAATCCACGACTTGATATCCGGCGCGTTCCAGCGCTTTGACCAAAAAGCGGCGCATATCATTATCATCTTCAGCAAGCAGAATCCGGTTCATGAGAGCATTTCTATCGGTTGCGGCCCGTTTGGCCAATTAAATCACGAATCAAGCCCGTAGCTTTGCCTGACAGGCGTAAAGAAAATGCAAAGTTGGCGTCTAACATCTGCATTTGGCACTATTTTCCTCGGCTTGCCAAGCGTATCAAAGGCGCAAAGTGAAGGATAATATGCCAGCCGACTTTACAGCAGAAACCGCGTTTGATGTGCTTGCACCCGCGCAGCAACGGGTGCCGTTCGTCTTTAACTCACCCCATTCCGGGCGCATCTATCCGCAGCGCTTTCTCGATTTGGCTCAACTCGATGGCTGGCAAATCCGCCGGTCTGAAGACTGTTTTGTTGATGAACTTTATGCGGGCGCAGTGGCTTTAGGTGCGCCGTTGCTTCGGGCGCATTTCCCAAGGGCTTATTTGGATGTGAACCGAGAGCCCTTAGAGCTTGACCCGGCAATGTTCACCCATGCGTTTTCGATGCCCATAAACGCGGCCTCGCCGCGGGTTGCAGCAGGTCTTGGCACGGTGCCGAAGCTGGTGGGTGAAGGGCGCTCGATTTACCGATATCGGCTGCGCCCGGAGGAGGCGCTGATGCGGCTTGAGACATGTTATTTCCCATACCACAGTGTTCTGAAGGCTTTGGTGGACGAAACTGTCAGGCAATTTGGCTTTTGTGTTTTGATTGATTGCCACTCAATGCCGGGTCAAATCACCCACCCCGAAGATGGAACGCAACCTCATTTTATTATTGGCGACCGTTTTGGGCAAACAGCATCAGCCGCGTTTTCCATTGCTGCAATTGCCTTGCTGCGTCAGGCGGGATTTAACGTGAGCCATAACCGGCCTTATGCGGGCGGATTTATTACTGAGAATTATGGGTCGCCAGGAAAAAATGTACATGCAATTCAAATCGAAACCAGCAGACGGCTTTATCTCGACGAAGCGCGCTATTTGCGCAGTAGCAATTTTACTGCTTTTCAAACAGAACTGACACAATTTTGTGCCAGCATTATGAGCCTGCCGGATTCGGTCTTTATGCCAATGAGGGACGCTGCGGAATAGTCAAAAAAAGACCGCAACGGCAAACCGCTACGGCCAAAGTCTGGGGAAGAACGCCATATGGCGTTAGGCCGAAGCCTAAACATCGACTTATGAGTGCGTTGCAGCAAGTCAATGATTATTTTGCAGTGCAGCAAAATCAATAGGGTGCCTGAAATGTCTAAGACAAAAACCATGTTCAGTTTTTTTGAAGAAATTGCAGAGGCATCGGCGGCGGCAACGTTGCCCTATTTTCGCACTGCAATGAGTGTTGATAATAAACTGGATGAGGGTTTTGACCCCGTGACTGAGGCTGATAAAAGTGCCGAGCGCGCCATTCGTGCGTTGATTGAGCGCGACTTCCCTGAAGATGGCATTCACGGCGAAGAATATGGGCTGGTGCGGGAAAATGCGCTTCGGCGCTGGGTGATTGACCCGGTTGATGGCACGCGGGCGTTCATCAGCGGTCTGCCGGTATGGGGCACTCTTGTCGGGTTGACCCATGGCCACATCGCAATTGCCGGGATGATGGCTCAACCCTTTACAGGCGAGATATTTATGGCCGATGGAGAAAGTGCTGTTCGGGTATGGAGGGGCCAAGCGACCGATTTGAAAGTGAGCGCTTGCAAACAGCTGGGCGCTGCAAAAATGTTTACGACATCTCCGCATTTGTTCAAAGGCGCGATGCGAGGCCAGTTTGATGCTCTTGAAACAAAGGTCAAGCTGTCGCGCTACGGCACTGATTGTTATGCCTTCGCGATGCTGGCGGCAGGTTTTGCCGATGTTGTGATCGACCCTGGTTTGCAACCCTATGATATTGTTGCCTTGATCCCGCTGATTGAACAGGCGGGCGGCATTGTGACGACGCTTGATGGTGCTCGCGCAGAAAATGGCGGGGACATTATTGCGGCGGCTACGCCTGAATTGCATCTGGCCGCAATGGCTGCAATGCGAAACTAAGTTGCAAAATGATCGGCGGATGTAGAAGCGCCAACCCGCATAGACGCCGGGCCAGTGCCGGGCAAAAACGCAAAGATTGCCGCCAACGCTTGCTCGCGAATAATGCTGCGGTCTTGCAACATTTCATGGGCGGCGGCCCCTATTATAATAGAATGAGCTGCGGGCAAAAACCGAACGGCATTGTCGATTGCATCGCGGGGCACCACCTGGTCTTTGCCCGCGATCAACACCAAGGCCGGTATACGGTAAGCCAAGTTAGAGCCTCTACGAGAAAGCTTGCGTACCGCTGCCAGTGAGGTGTTTACCCAACGCGCAGTTGGGCCGCCAAGCGCCAAATGCGGATAGCGATCATAAAGGCTTTGGTTGCGATCGTAACGCCCGGCATCTTTCGTCACTTTATTGCCTTCAAACGGCAAACGTTTGCGCGGACCGCCACCAAAATATACCCGGCCCAAGCCAAACATGATTAGAAAGCGCGACATCACCCAAGCTGCCCGCGATGAAAATGGCTGCTTCATAATGCCCAGAAACGGCGCACTGAGCACCATACGGTCAACCCGGCTTTTAAGAATGGGCGCTGAATCGAGCGCAATTAAACATCCCATCGAGTGCGCTACCACGAAAAATGGCGGACGGCATTCCGGTAAAACCACTTGATCAAAAATGGCCTCAACATCCAATCGGTAATCAGAAAACCGGCGCACATAACCTTTATGGCGATCAGGGATCAAATGTTCACTGTCGCCTTGACCGCGCCAATCAAACACCACCACATCGAAAGCGGCGTTTTGAAGGTCGGCTGTGGTTTCAAAATATTTTTCAATACATTCATTGCGGCCGGTAAATACAATAATGGTACCTTTGCAAATGAGACTATTGGTTTTCAATCTTGCGTAGCGGATGCGCTTGCCGTCACGGGTTTGCAAGTTAAAGGCCACAATGCCCGCAGGCGCGGGATTGGACTCCAAATTGTAAAGCAGCGCTGGTTGATGTGCTGGCGGCACAAAATCGGCCTTGGGTTTGAACGGGTTTATATCCACTACTGACAATCTTAAAATGCTTGCCAAGATATCATACCCAATAGAACGAATGCTGCCAAGTTTAAGAGGTCTTGAAACTGTAAAATAGCGTTCCCACATGATGTGGAGCGGAGGCCAAACCGGCTCCGCTCCGGCAGTCAGTGCCTCAAAACAGGGCTGAAGATGTTGGACACCATAAACCGTTGCTCACTAGGAGAACACCATGCGACCAGTTGATTTTTCCCCACTTTACCGTTCCACCGTTGGCTTTGACCGGCTTTTCAATTTGCTTGATACGATGGGCGCGCCTGAAGCCAATGCGCAGACCTATCCGCCGTACAACATTGAGCGCACCGGCGAGACCACTTACAGAATTTCTATGGCAGTTGCCGGTTTTGACGATAGCGAATTGACAATTGAAGCCAAGCGCAACCATCTCACTGTTACGGGCAAGAAGGCCGAAGCGGAAGGCGTTGAAGACAATGCCTACCTTTACCGTGGCATTGCATCGCGCGGTTTTGAACGGCGTTTTCATACCGCCGACCATGTTGACGTGACCGGTGCCAACCTCAAAAACGGTTTGCTGCATATTGATCTCAAGCGCGAAATTCCTGAAGAATTAAAACCGCGCCGTATCGCAATTGAAACGGTTAAAGCCAATTCAAATGCTCAAGTTCAAATTGAAGCGCAGGCCGCGTAAAACGTTCTAAAACCCCTCCCAGTCTGATTGGCGGCGTAGAAATACGCTGCCTTTTTTATATTCGTTTTGAAATCAGTGCATCGAATGAAATGGAACCTGCGCCTTTGATGATAAGAAAAACCAGAGGCACAATCCACAAAAGGCGTTGATCTAAAATTGCCGCATCAGGAAAGCGGTCAAACATAGCACCTGTCGCTTCCGCTCCAATGTCGTGAAACATGACATCAACGAAGGATTGGACGGCAATGAAGCCGATCATGCCGAGGCTCGCAAGGCGCGTAAACAGGCCTAGAATGATCAGAACTGGTAATAAAAGCTCAGCATAGGTGCCAAGATAAACAATCATCGTCCATGGAAAAAAAGCCACATTGGCAACATCATTTCCCGCTGCATCGACAATCGTGGGCGCAATTTGATAATATGCAGCGTCGGATATTTTGAACAGGCCAAACAGGCCCGAGCCGATTTTCGTTTGCACTGATGAATAATAATATACGGCTAACACTGATGCGAAAGCAAATCTGGCAAACAAACCCGGCAGCCAATTGGTCGTGAGGCGCTCAAGCGTCGAGAACGCCGCATTATGTATGCGGATGAGTGACGTGATCATCTGAATAATCCTTAAGATATGTTTATGTTAGGCGCGTGCGATAGTTGCGCCTGATTGGAAAAGTGTACTGAGGCAACCAGAAAAATCAAAAGCGGGATTGTTTGCAAACGCAGCTTCGGCTGCTTCGCCAAGCGCATTGCCTGAACATATTTGCTTGAAAAAGATTGCCGAGCCTTCTGGCAGCACTCTGGTTTCAACAGTAAATTGCGGCCGCGTGATCAAAACATCCTGTGGTGTAAATCGCTCTGGAGCAACCAAGCCCTTGCGCCCAGCTTCCAGCATGATGTGAACAGAATAGGTCGAGCAAATTATCGCCGTTGCAGCGTGTTTTACAAAGCGGACATTGCCCAATTCGTCGGGTGTCATGCCACTAAACAATGATGGGTCAAGCGGACGGGCATCTTCCGCATGAAACGCATCGAGCCAGCAACGCTCCAAATTTGCTAAATCGGCCAACCATGGCGTTTGAGCTGTGGCAGGCTCAAAGCCAGCCAGCCAATCTGCAAAGCCTGTTGTTAGCTTCGAGCCCTTGCCTAGCTCAAATATCATTTTGCTGCGCGGGCGATGTTCACCCAAATATAAAAGCGCGGCATCTGTAAATCGGGCGTTGCCGCATTGAGTTTTTACCGCTGGATAGTTTTTTCCAAGCGCTTCAACCAAGCTGTAAGCGACGTTGTTGCGATAGATATTGAAACGCTTTTCAGCGGCCTTCCCATGCGGGCCGATAAGGCTCGCAGGCTTTGCCAAGGCCGGGTTCAGCAATGCCTCAGCAAATTTGAGTGCTATCGGTTTATGCAACATGGGCCAGCCGTGCAGTGCTGGATTTGTCCATAATACGGCGCGCTGCCATGGCCTCTGACTTAAGCCGCGCCCATTCCGGCACATCTGCATCCCATTCAACCAACGTCGAAATTGCGCCGGTTTGACTTAAGACATGTTGATAAAGTGCCCAAACCGGATCGGCGACCGCACGGTTGTGGCTGTCGATCAGTAATATGTCGCCTTCATCATCTGATTGTTCGTCGTGGCCAGCCAGATGGATTTCACCCACTAAATGGAGTGGGAAGCTATTGAGGTAGCCTTCTGGTGATGTGCCATTATTGGTTGCGGACACAAAAACATTGTTAATATCCAGCAACAGACCACAACCTGAACGGTTGGCAATCTCGCGGATAAAATCTGTTTCGGCCCAGTTGGATTCAACAAACTGCAAATAGCTCGACGGATTTTCAAGCAGCACCGTGCGCTTGATGGCATCTTGAACCTGACCGATGTGAGATACAATGCGCGCTAAAGTTTCGTCTGTATAAGGAACCGGCAACAGGTCATTGAAGTAAACATCATCATGGGTTGACCACGCCAAATGCTCTGACACCGCGAAAGGCTGATAGCGGTCCACGAGGTTAGCAAAGCGGCTCAAATGGTCACGGTCTAAGTCTTGCGGACCACCGATATTCATCGCGACGCCATGCAGAGACACTGGGTGATTATGGCGGATGTGGGTTAGTTGGGCATGCGGCAGACCTCCTGCGCCCATGTAGTTTTCTGCGTGAATTTCAAAAAACACGTCGGGGTTTGGGTCTGCCAAAATATCGGCCATATGTTCGGGGCGGAAACTTGCCCCTGACAATCGATCAGCAGTCAGACGTGGAAACGGGTGCCGCTCAAGGCTTTTTTCCGGGGAAAGCGGTGGAAGCATGATATCGACACCCGTTGCACTTTTGGTCTTTATCGAGGCTCTATTAGCCTGCCATGTCACGGTCGAGTTTAACCAAAGAACCCATGCGGCCTTCTGGCAGTTCAGTCATTGTGCCGGTGTCAGCCAGTGTTGGCATTGCGGTTTCGCAGGTGCCGTCTTTGACAAGGGTCCAAGCATTTCCCTGGTAATTAACCTTTGAAGTGCCTGCGCAAGTTGTGCCCGCACCAGCAGCGCAGCCATTCTGGCCGGCCAATGCAACACCGTAGCATTTAACGTCGGCAGCAGAAGCGGTGTTTATAGCACCAAAAGCTGACATTGCAGCAGCCATTGCACCGGCAACCATTGCACCTGAAAGAACTGATTTAGTTGACATGATTTGATCCTCGCTTTTAATTTGTCCGAACCTTGTTGGTCCGTAAGACCATATGGCAGAAAAATTTCATCAAGAGGAAATCAACGGAACGTGATGCTAGTCACGCTCGCGTGATATAAAATTTGCACGTTAAATCAATGCAGCAATTGCAGCCACATGCTCATCGGTGGTCGCAAAAGAGGTGACAAACCGGCAAAGCTGCTCATCTTCACTGAAAGCCTCTTCCATGCCGTGCGGGGCGTTCCACGCATAGAATTTAGCCCCGGCTGACTCAAATTGCGCCACCCGCGCTTTGCTCAATACCGCAAAAATCTCATTGGCTTCAGGCTCCCAGGCCAAGCGCAATCCTTCGGCTTGGCGTAAAAGGTTTGCGAGGTTTTTGGTTTGCAAATTGGCGTGGCGGGCAAGGTTCAGCCAAAGATCATCTGCCAAATAAGCGTCAAATTGAGCGGCGATAAAACGGGTTTTGGAAAACAGCTGCGCAGCACGTTTGCGGATAAACGGCAATTGCTTGGCAGTATCAGGGTTTAGAAATACCAATGCTTCCGCCATCCAGCAACCGTTTTTGGTTGCTCCGAACGACACAATATCAACGCCTGACTTCCATGTCATTTCTGCGGGCGTGCAGTTGAGGCTTACAAGCGCATTTGCAAATCGTGCGCCATCCATATGCACGGGCAGGCCGTGGGTCTGTGCTACTTCTGAGATTGCCGTGATTTCTGCTAAAGTGTGGACTGTACCGGCTTCAGTTGCTTGCGTAATTGAGACAGCCATCGGTTGGCCAGCATGGACAAAATCTGGAGGAAAGCGTTTGAGTTCGCGTTTGAGTTTTTCGGGGTTCATTTTGGCGTTGATACCATCGACCGGGTGAAGCCGTGCACCGCCAGTAAAATATTCCGGTGCGCCGCACTCATCCTCAATCATGTGGCACTCGCGGTGGCAAAGCGTTACGCCGCCGGGACGATTTATGGCGGCCAGCGCCAATGAGTTAGCGGCAGTTCCCGTACCAACAAAAAAAACGGCTACGTCGCGCTCGAAAAGCTCATTGAAGCGCTTTTCAACCGCATGGTCGATGTCGGATGTGCCATAGGCTGACGCAAAGCCGTCTGAATGTGCGGTTAGGTTTTTGGCGATTGCAGGGTGTACGCCTGCCCAATTGTCAGATCCGAAAAACATATGTGTAAAAACCCACGCTATTTGAATTGAACTTTGTTGTCGCTTGCCGCAAGCCAAGGTTCAAGCCTTTCGCTTGAGAATTTGTCGACACGCAATTTTATTGCGCAAATATCCGCTTGGACGCGCATTTAATATGCTTGAAAGGCTCTTAAAAATATGCAAAACATATTAGGTCAATAAGACTGACATATTTATTGCAGCCCCTTTGCCGCATCGCTTCGTGAAAAAAGTGGCGATAAAGGTTGAGCTGCGTTTGCCGTGATAGATGATTGACCTATTTATTCGCTTTGAGGAGGGCTTGGACATGACGCAAGACATTTCAACTGGGAACAACCAGCCGAAAACCATGGGCCAAACTTCAAAGACCGTGAAACCGTTCGCATTTACGAACGGCTTTGCACCGCAAGGCATGTACACCGGTAAGGCTGAGCATGATGCTTGTGGTGTCGGCTTTATCGCCGATATGAAAGGTCGCAAATCGCACCAGATTATTGTCGACGGTTTGGCGATGCTGGAAAATTTAACCCATCGCGGCGCGGTTGGTGCCGACCCATTGATGGGCGATGGCGCTGGTCTTTTAACGCATATTCCGCATCAACTTTTTACCGAAGAAATGGCGGCCCAAGGCGTAAATTTGCCTGAGCCGGGTCAATATGCCGTTGGCTATTTGTTTATGCCGCGTGACGCTGAAAAACGCGCTCGCTGCGAAGACATTGTCAAAGCAGTGATTGCCGCAGAAGGTCAGACATTTTTGGGCTTTCGTGATGTGCCGGTCGATAATTCAACCCTGTCCAAAGCGCCGGAGATTGCTGCAACCGAGCCGTTTCACAAGCAAGTGTTTATCGGGCGTAGCGCCTCAATGGCGGATGATGACGAGTTTGAGCGCCGTTTGTTTATTTTGCGGAAAGTTATCTCCAACCGCGTTTACGGAACAGGCGATATTTCAAGCGAAGACTTCTATACAGTTTCCATGTCGGCCCGCACGATAGTCTATAAGGGCATGTTTTTAGCCTATCAGGTGGCAAAATATTATTCAGATTTGAAAGACCCACGCTTTATCAGCGGTTTGGTGCTGGTGCATCAGCGGTTTTCAACAAACACGTTCCCATCGTGGAAGCTTGCGCACCCGTATCGCATGGTTGCCCATAACGGCGAAATCAACACGGTTCGTGGCAACGTCAATTGGATGGCAGCGCGGCAGGCCTCTGTTGATTCTGAATTGTTTGGCAATGACATTTCGAAGCTTTGGCCCATTTCCTATGAAGGCCAATCTGACACAGCCTGTTTTGACAATGCGTTAGAGTTCCTGTGGCAGGGCGGATATGATTTGCCGCATGCCATGATGATGCTGATCCCTGAAGCATGGTCTGGCAATAAATCCATGGGCGCTGATCTTAAAGCGTTTTACGAGTATCACGCCGCTTTGATGGAGCCGTGGGACGGCCCCGCCGCAGTTGCTTTTACCGATGGCCGCCAGATTGGTGCAACGCTTGATCGGAACGGGTTGCGTCCGGCCCGTTATATTGTGACACGCGATGACCGTGTGATCATGTCGTCAGAATCGGGTGTTTTACCGGTTCCAGAAAAAGACATTGTCAAAAAATGGCGTTTGCAGCCGGGCCGAATGCTTTTGATCGACCTTGAAAAAGGCCGCATTATTGCCGACGATGAAATCAAGGCAGACGTTGCAGCCTCGCACCCCTACAAAAAATGGCTCGCAAGAACTCAAATGGTTCTTGAGGATTTGAAACCCGTCACGCCGCGTTCATTGCGTGAAGACGTAGCACTGCTCGATCGCCAGCAGGCATTTGGCTACACATTCGAAGACGTTAGAATTCTGATGTCACCGATGGCTATTACCGGTCAGGAAGCCACTGGTTCAATGGGCACCGACACACCGATTTCGGCTATGTCGGATAAATCCAAACTGCTTTACACCTATTTCAAACAAAACTTTGCGCAGGTTACCAATCCACCGATTGATCCGATCCGCGAAGAATTGGTCATGAGCTTGGTGTCGTTCATTGGCCCGCGCCCGAACCTGTTTGATTTGGAGGGCGTGTCAAAGAAAAAGCGCCTTGAAGTTCGCCAGCCGATTTTAACCAATGGCGACCTCGAAAAAATCAGGTCCATCGGGCATTCGGAAGACCAGTTCGATACCAAAACGCTCGATACAACCTATGCTGTCTCTGAAGGCGCAGCGGGCATGGAAGATGCGATTGCGCGTTTGTGCCAGCGTGCCGAGGCCGCAGTTGCCGGCGGCTACAACATCATTATTTTATCAGACCGCAATTTGGGCCCGGATAAAATTGCAATACCGGCTTTGCTGGCAACGGCAGCAGTTCATCACCATTTGATCCGTAAAGGCTTGCGCACATCTGTAGGCCTCGTGGTTGAATCTGGTGAGCCGCGCGAAGTGCACCATTTCTGCTGTCTGGCAGGATATGGGGCTGAGGCCATCAATCCCTATTTAGCGTTTGATACATTGCTGGATATGCATGCGCGCGGCGAATTTCCGCCGGAGGTGGACGCTAGCGAAGTTGTCAGCCGGTTTATCAAATCTATCGGCAAAGGTATTTTGAAAGTGATGTCCAAAATGGGCATTTCGACATACCAGAGCTATTGCGGCGCGCAGATCTTTGATGCCGTTGGTCTTTCATCCGAGTTTATTGCCAGCTATTTCACCAACACTGCCACAATGATTGAAGGCGTTGGTTTGGCAGAAATCGCAACAGAAACCGTTTCGCGGCATGCAGAAGCGTTTGGCGATGACCCGACGTTGCGTAATAATCTGGCCTATGGCGGTGATTACGTATTCCGTATGCGCGGTGAAAAACACGTTTGGTCGCCTGATACGGTCGCCAAACTTCAGCATGCTGTGCGCCTGACAGATGGTAAAGCCTACCGTGAATACGCTGATATGGTCAACGCGCAGGCCGAAAATGCCAATACCATTCGTGGGCTGTTTTACATTAAACCAGCTGATGAAAGCGGGCGTAAGCCGGTCGATTTGGCTGATGTTGAACCGGCAAGTGAAATTGTGAAACGCTTTGTCACCGGTGCGATGAGCTATGGCTCAATTTCGCGCGAGGCGCATGCAACGCTTGCCGTTGCCATGAACCGCATTGGCGGCAAATCCAACACCGGTGAAGGCGGTGAAGAATCTGACCGTTTTGTGCCAATGCTTGATGGGTCGCCCAACCCTGAGCGCTCAGCGATCAAGCAAGTGGCGTCGGGCCGTTTTGGCGTCACAACAGAATATCTCGTCAATTCTGATATGATGCAAATTAAAGTGGCGCAGGGTGCAAAACCCGGCGAAGGCGGGCAATTGCCCGGCCATAAGGTTGATGCAACGATCGCAAAGGTGAGGCACTCAACCCCGGGCGTCGGTTTGATTTCACCGCCGCCGCACCATGATATTTATTCGATTGAAGACTTGGCACAGTTGATTTTCGATTTGAAAAACGTCAACCCGGAGGCCGATGTTTCGGTAAAACTCGTGTCTGAGGTGGGCGTTGGCACGGTTGCGGCGGGTGTCGCCAAAGCCCGCGCTGACCATATTACCGTGTCTGGCATGGAAGGCGGCACCGGTGCTTCGCCTTTGACATCCATTAAACATGCCGGCTCCCCATGGGAGATGGGCATTGCTGAAACGCACCAGACATTGGTGCTCAACGGCCTACGTTCCCGCGTGGCATTGCAAGTTGACGGCGGGCTTCGCACCGGGCGAGATGTCATTGTTGGTGCGTTGCTTGGCGCAGATGAATTTGGCTTTTCAACTGCTCCGCTCATTGCGGTTGGTTGTATCATGATGCGGAAATGTCATCTCAATACCTGCCCCGTTGGTGTTGCCACGCAAGATCCTGTTTTGCGGTCGCGCTTTAAGGGCACTCCGGAGCATGTGATCAACTTCTTCTTTTTTGTGGCGCAAGAAGTGCGCGAGTTTCTGGCGGCGATGGGTTACACCAAACTTGAAGATATCATCGGCGAAAGCCAACTCTTAGATAAACAAGATGCGATCACGCACTGGAAAGCCAAGGGTCTTGATTTCACCAAGTTGTTCTACAAACCAGATGCACCGCGCGAGGCTATTTATTGGACGAAGCGGCAGGTTCACCCGATTGAGGATGTTCTCGACCGCAAGTTGATCTCGGAAGCTGAAGCCGCGCTGGAGCGCCGCCAATTGGTGACGATTGACACCAAAATCAACAACACCGACCGTTCAACCGGCGCGATGTTGTCGGGTGCAATTGCCAAACGCTATGGCCATAAGGGCCTGCGCGATGGGACGATCACGGTGAACCTCACCGGAACAGCTGGCCAAAGTTTTGGCGCGTTTTTGGCGCGCGGCGTGACGTTCAACCTTGAAGGCGATGCCAATGATTATGTTGGCAAAGGCCTTTCTGGCGGACGGTTGGTTGTAAAACCGGCGCACGACACCGGCATTGTTCCGCATCAGTCAATCATTGTTGGCAACACTGTTTTATATGGTGCCATTGAAGGCGAATGTTATTTCTCCGGTTTTGCCGGTGAACGTTTTGCAGTGCGCAATTCTGGTGCCATTGCCGTTGTTGAAGGCGTTGGCGACCATGGTTGCGAATATATGACAGGCGGCGTGGTTGTTGTGATTGGGCCGACTGGACGCAATTTTGCAGCTGGCATGTCCGGTGGTATTGCTTACGTTCTCGACGAAGCAGGCGATTTTGCCACGCGCTGCAATATGGCGATGGTGGAACTCGAGCCGGTGCCGGAAGAGGATGATCTGCTCGAACGCTTGCATCACCATGGCGGCGATCTGGAAGCCAAAGGCCGCGTTGATATTGACCAAGACATGACCAGCCATGATGATGAGCGGCTGTATCAGCTGATCTCCAACCATGTGCACTATACAGGTTCAGCACGCGGCAAAGAAATTTTGGACAATTGGGTGGAGTACCGCTCAAAATTTCGCAAAGTAATGCCGGTTGAATATCGCCGTGCCTTGCAGGAAATGCAGCGGCTACAGACCATGATTGCGGCGGAGTAGATGCTATGGGTAAAGTAACAGGCTTCCTCGAAATAGACCGGCAAACGGCGAAATATCAGCCGGCATCTGATCGTATTCGCCATTTTGGTGAGTTTACCTTGCCGATGTCTGACATCGAAGTGGCTAAACAAGCTGCGCGCTGCATGGATTGCGGTATTCCGTTTTGCCATGGCGATACCGGTTGTCCGGTACACAACCAGATTCCGGATTGGAACGACCTGATCTATACCGGCAATTGGGAAGAGGCTGTGCGTAATTTGCACTCGACCAATAATTTTCCAGAGTTTACCGGCCGTATTTGCCCTGCACCATGCGAAGAAGCCTGCACACTCAACCTGGAAGATGCGCCGGTGGCCATTAAAACGGTTGAACAAGCGATTTCCGATAAGGCTTATGCTTTAGGCTTGATCGTGTCGCAACCCGCTGCCCGCCGGACCGGCAAAAAGATTGCCATCATCGGTTCTGGCCCATCGGGCATGGCAGCAGCGCAGCAACTTGGCCGTGTAGGCCACGATGTGCATGTGTTTGAGCGTGAAAGCAAACCGGGCGGCTTGATGCGCTACGGCATTCCTGATTTCAAAATGGAAAAACACTTTATCGACCGACGGGTTGAGCAGATTAGCCAAGAGGGCGTAACGTTTTTTTGTAACGTAAACATCGGTGTTGATAAAACCATTGAGCAATTGCGCGCAGACTACGATGCAGTTCTGTATTGTGGCGGGTCAGAAAGCCCGCGTCCGGCGGGAATTCCCGGCACGCAATTTGCCGGTGTTTATGATGCAATGCCGTATTTGGTGCAGCAAAATAAACGTGTTGGAGGCGAGCCGATTTCATCGGTGGCATGGGACGCGTCGTCGATCACAGCGGCGGGTAAACATATTGTGGTTGTTGGCGGCGGCGACACCGCCTCTGATTGCATCGGAACGGCATTTCGCCAAGGCGCGGTAAAAGTTACGCAGTTGGATATTCGCCCAAAACCACCTGAAAAAGAAGATAAAATGGCGGTATGGCCGTTTTGGGCCACTAAAATGCGGACAACCTCTTCGCAAGCTGAAGGTGCAAAACGCACATTCCAAATTGCGACCCTGGAGTTTGTAGGCGACATCGAAACAGGCCAATTGACTGGTGTTAAATGCTGTGAAGTGGATGAAAAACGCCGTCCTATCCCCGGCAAAGAGTTTATCATCCGCGCGGATTTGGCTTTTATTGCCATTGGCTTTTCCGGCCCGCTTGAGAGCGGTGTTTTGGCAGAACTTGGGCCGGATTTGGACACCAGCCGTGATTTCAGGGGCTCTGTGAACGTCGTGGCCAATGATCAGGATTATAAATCGTCGCTAGATAAGCTCTATGTTGCTGGCGATGTGCGTCGCGGCCAAAGCCTTGTGGTTTGGGCCATACGCGAAGGCCGCCAAGCTGCGCACGCCATTGACAAAACGTTGATGGGTTCAACGGTGTTACCGCGCTGATTAAGGTTTGGGTTTTAGATCGTCAATGCGCCCGGACGGAACAAGTGCGGGCGGTGACAATGGTGCCGGCTTTGATGGTTGAACGGTTGCGCCAAGTAACGTGTTGCCTGTTGTCATCTCTGTTCCCAAAACATCGATCGGGCGATTGCGCTCTAGATTGGGACCAACGGGCTGCGGGTTCAAACTGAGCGGCGGGAAACCAGCCTGTTCAATAAGTTGCTTGCCTTCTAAAACAACGTCGCCCAGTAACCGGTTTAATGTCCGCTCGGCATAGAAAGCTATTTTGCGGTAACCGGCTTTGGTCACATTGATTTGGCCATTGCGAAGGGCAACGGTTTGGCCGTTTATATCTGGGCCCCGTTCAATAAACTTTCCAGTTTCATCGACAAAGCCTTCCCAAACATCAATATAGCTTGAGCCTATTTTCGAGTTGTCGGCTGCTTCACGGAAAATATCGTTCAGTGCGAGCATATCAGCTGTCATAGCGCTTGATTTGAAGGGCACTTGGCCAATCCAAACCAAAGGAATATTCCGACTTGTTATCGCGCGCGCCAGTGCGCCCACTCTGTTACGGTATTCCGCCAACCATAGAGGGCTGCGCACTTCCTCGCGCTTGCCGTTAACTGTTAATTGCTGACGATCATTGGCACCCAGCATAACCACGACAATTGCTGGCTGCTGAGATGTGATCAGTGTAGCAACTTGGCTTGGCCAATTGTAAAAATCGTCGCGCACCAGTCCCGAAGAGCCATTTGTGGCGTCTGTCACTATCACGTCAGCCGATTGTTCGAATGTTGTTGTCAGGCCTGATGCCGTGCCGGCGGCAAGAAAATCACCGATGACCAGAATTTTTTTGGCTGTCGGCGACTTTTCAGGCAATGGCACAATGGGGGCCGAAATCAGGCTGGCGGGAGCATTATCTTGCCCTGTGCCAGATCGTTTCGCTGCAGTGCGGTTTCGTGCTTTTGGCGTCTGGGGTTTTGGCTTAGCGGGTTTGGCTTTGGGTTCGCTATTGTTGCGGGGAAACAATAATTCCATCAGCGTTTTTGGTTTTTCTTGCGCGAATGCAGGCCCGCCCACTGCAAAACAGCACGCCAAAACAAACAAAAACAGGGAACGCAAAGATCGTTGCATCGATGTTACGTCAGTCTACCAATTACCGCAGGGTGTTAAGCACCTCTAGGCTCGGGTGTCCATCTTGTTCGAGGCCTGCTGATGCTTGCCAGGCGATAATCGCTTTGCGCGTGCCGGAGCCGATCTTGCCATCGATTTCGCCATCATAAACGCCTTTTGAACCGAGCCGCTTTTGAAGTTCCATTTTTTGTTCAAATGAAAGCTTTGTAAAAGGCCGGTTCCAATCTGCCACCATTTGGCCACCGCCAATAGCGTCTGCAAGAAGACCAACGGCGAATGCATATTTATCAGCATTATTGTAGCGCTTTAACACCCCAAAATTTTTGAGCACCAAAAACGCGGGGCCAGAACGCCCGTCGGGCACTTTCAATTCGGCCATATCGCCGCCGCGCGGAAAAGCCTTGCCATTGGCGCGGGTCACGCCGAGTGCCTGCCATTTGGCCAAACTCATTTTGCCGGCTGGCAGTTTACCAGCGGGCAATGAAACTTCGTAGCCCCATGTTTGACCCGTTTGCCATCCGTTCTTTTTCAGCAAATTTGCAGCTGTCGCCAACGCATCCGGCACTGAAGCCCAGATATCGGCTTGGCCATCGCCATCCATATCCGCACGATAGGCTAGAAACGAGGTTGGAATAAATTGGGTATGGCCCATGGCGCCAGCCCAGGACCCCATTAAATGATCCATCGTAATATCGCCGGATTGCAGAATTTTAAGCGCGCCGATTAATTGTGATCGAGCATATTTGGCGCGCTTCTTATCGGCATAGGCCAGCGTCGCAAGTGAGCGTACGACGGGGCGCATGACGTCTGTGTTTTCCATGATGCGGCCATAATTGGTTTCCATCGACCAAATGGCCAGCAAGGTCTCAGAGTTGACACCAAAGCGCTTTTCAACGGCGGCCAGCGTTTTAGCCCACTCGGCCGCTTTTTCGCGGCCTTCCAGTATGGAGCCATCATTGACGCGGTTGTCGAAGTAATTCCAATTGCTGTCCTTAAATTCTGGTTGAAAACGTGCTTTTTCGAGCACAATCGGATCAGGGTCTGTCACATTGGCAAAGGCACGATCATATGTTGCGCCTTTAATGCCGCTATCGAGCGCAACGCTGCGAAACGAGCGCACCCAGCCCGGAAAATCGGCATAGGCGGGCACAGCAAAGGCCAATTGGCCTAACGCATAAAAAGAAAGTGCAGCGAGTTTTAAGCCGGTTTTTGAACGTGTTTTCATAGGCCGCAATCCAAAATGTGAATGAATATCCAGCTTTCGCCATGGAACCAAAGCTAAACAAGCAGCGTTAGCGTTAGGTTAACCATCTCAACTTGTTGCAGCACTTTGCATCAAATTTTAGACAAATCCGTTAGGCTTTTTCGGCAATTCTACCTGCATGAATACACGGACAACGCAAACATATCCGGCGTTTTGAAACGAGCCTTTGAAACACAAAGGCCACCAGGGGGCATTCATGACTGCACATCGACCAATTCGTAAAGCTATTCTTCCTGTTGCAGGCCTTGGCACGCGCTTTCTGCCGGCGACCAAAGCAGTACCAAAGGAAATGCTCAACATTGTTGATCGCCCGATGATCCAGTATATCGTTGATGAGGCTTTGGCAGCCGGTATTGAGCACATCGTGTTCGTGACAGGCCGCAATAAGCAGATCATCGAAGATTATTTTGATCTGGCTTATGAGCTGAACGACACTTTGACCCGCCGTGGCAAAGTCGAAGCTTTGACAACCTTGCAAACATTGCAACCTGCCGCCGGTGCCATGAGTTTCACGCGCCAGCAAGAGCCGATGGGCCTTGGCCATGCAGTGTGGTGCGCGCGCGATATTATTGGTGACGAGCCATTTGCGCTGTTACTGCCAGATATGATTACTTCTGGCGACACACCCTGCATGAAATCGATGGTGGAACTTTACAATAAAACCGGTGGTAACATTGTTGCCGTTCAAACCTGCAATCCCGAAGAAACCCATAAATATGGTATTGTCGGTATGGGCGCGCCTGCTGCTGGCGGCTTTGAAATTTCGCAAATGGTTGAAAAACCAGCCAAAGGCACATCACCTTCAAATCTTTATATTAATGGCCGCTATATTTTACAGCCGGAGATTTTCAAGCATCTTGCTAAACAAGAGCGTGGCGCAGGCGGCGAGATTCAACTGACAGATTCCATGCTGACGCTTTCACAAGCCCAAAAGTTTTATGGCTATGTATTTGAAGGCGAAACTTTCGACTGCGGCTCCAAAGAGGGCTTTATGGAAGCCAATATCGCCATTGCTCTTGGCCGTGATGACATGCGCGCTTCAACATTGAAAACCATCGAAGATCGCACGGGTTCTATCGTTGGAACTTCAAGCCAAGCAGGAAAGTGGTCGTATCCGATTCGCGCATAGGATCCGAACTCGATACAGATTCATATCTGGCTTTTGCATTGACGCCGAGCAAGCGGTTCACCCAGTAGGTGGCCGTGAGTTCGGCGGACAAAGTTGTGTCATTGCCACCACCGGCGGTAAAGTCCCGGTAGGATGCGCCTAAACTGGCTGATGCTGATAAGCGGCTTGATAATTGATGGGTTATCCCCACAGTTGCAGTATGGAGCAATGAGCCGCTTACCGTTGCAGAATTTGTTGGTTCGGCACTTGTGGTTAAGCCTGCGGTCACTGTCGTGCCCTGTTGGGGTGACCAGTTTAATGCCGCGGCCAAAGCCAAGCCTTCGATATTATTCAGGCTTGCGCTATGGTAAGACTGGCGTAGCCAACCGACAGAAAACTCACCGTTCAGCTTTTTAGAAAGATTGACTTCGGCGCCAACTGATGCGCGCAGGTCATCAGAAGAACGATCATTTCCAAAAACATCAACCCTCTCATCACGCCACGTTTTGCCGTAAACCAATTCCACAAACGGTGTTATTGCCGGTGAAATCTCGGCACCCAACCGGAATGTGCCACGCAGACTTGTTTGATTACGGTCAGATTGAGAAACCGCCACTCCCAACGGGCCTATTGCGTCGCCATAGGTCGAGCGATTCAATTCAAGCTTGGCACTTGGTTGCAAAAGACCTTCATTTTTACCAATGCTAAACGAAACGCCGACATCTTGCGCCAAAGGCCGCTTGGTAAACGTCGTCGGAAAAGCAGATCCGCTCACAGCACTTTCACGTTTCAGGCCATAAGACGCGCCAATCGCATAGGACCAATCATTGAGAAGCGGTTGGGTAAGTTTCAGTGTCGCTCCTGCCTCAGGGTCAAATACGCTTTCACCGGAAAACGCCCGGCGTAACGTTAAAAAACCAGTCGTCTCAAGGCTGCCCTTGCGCCAATCTGATGCGCCGTCCAATCTCACGGTAGTAATTGAGTTGGTGGTTGAGCCGGTGGCTGCTGCTCCGGTGGCTTTACTATTAACTTCAATGCCTTGTTCAAGTGTCGGGCGCAGCGTGATTGATCCAACACGCAGGCCAACAGCTCCAAACGGATTTTCTTCTTCGATAAGATCGCGCGATTGAACAGCTTCCTGCGGAATGGCGCGCTGGGCGCGCAACATTTGAGCATTTTGCCCTTTCCGCACCGTTAGAGTGCCAGTCGTTTGCGCGTCGAGAGCGGGATTGAGTGTGGTTTTTCCGGTCGTTTGACGGACTGGTTTGCCGTTTTTGGTAACAGATTTTTTGCCTTTTGTAATTTTGGCGCCTTTGCCAGCCGGAACGGACATCGAACTATCATTTTCTGGTTCCAGTTCGGTTAGCGAAGTGGCTTTGCCTTTTGGCTTTTTGCCATCGATGTTTTCGCCGTCACCGTCCAACTCGTCTTCGCCTAAAAGCTGCTGCAAAGCCTCTGCTTCGATATCTGCATCACTTAGAGTTTCGGTTGTGTATTTTACGGAGGATCTGGGTGCTGCTGCTTGCAGTCTTTTGCTGCTTTGATTGTTGACAGCTTTGTTGAGGGGGCTCTGTGCAAGCGGGCTTTCAGGATCAAATGTGCTGCGCATACCGGCGTCCTGCGCATGTGCTGCACTACCCCATACCGGCAATGCCAAAATTACGCATAGCACCAGTCTGCCACTGAATTGCGGCTTCAACTGCTGTTGTTTTTTGTTCACGCCCGCCATGCTCAACCTTTGCGAAGCACCTGCCACAGCGCCAAACTTAATTAACCGTAAAGCGCTGTGGTTAATGGATGGTTGATCGTTGTGCGTTTAGGCACAATGGACAGTTTGCAGCGAAGTGTTTATCGCAAGCGCTATGCAAATATTTATCACTGAACCAGACCGTATTTTACGCTCAGCACGCCGAACGCTCAATTTGATGGGGCAGGGCCTTATCGCCCTTGATGCTGCGCTGGATGAAGGGCTCGGTGCCGCTCTAACAAGGAGTGTAACGCTGATTGCCGGCCAAACAGGGCGCGTAATCGTAACCGGGCTTGGCAAAAGCGGGCACATTGGCGCAAAAATTGCGGCAACTTTGGCTTCAACCGGCACACCAGCCTCCTTTGTTCATGCGGCAGAAGCCAATCATGGTGATCTGGGTATGATCACGCCACAAGATGTGCTGATGATCCTGTCTTGGTCGGGTGAAACGACCGAGCTGGCTGCGATTTTGGCCTATGCTAAGCGATTTGAGATTCCGATTATTGCAATGACAGCGGGAACCGATTCGGCTTTAGGCCGTGCCGCTGATGCGGTATTGGCTTTGCCGCGTGCTGATGAGGCCTGCCCGCACGGGCTTGCACCCACAACATCCACATTGATGCAGTTGGCAATAGGCGACGCGTTGGCAATAGCGCTGCTGGAGGCCAGGGGATTTACCGTTTCTGACTTTTATAGGTTTCATCCTGGAGGCAAGCTCGGGGCAAGCCTGACGCAAATTGGCGAGATCATGCATCAAGGTGATGAAGTGCCGGTACTTCCGGAGACTGCTTATATGCGGCAGGCCATTTTGGAGATGACACGCAAAGGGTTTGGCTGTGTTGCCATTACAAATGCCACTGGTCAGTTATCAGGCATTATCACTGATGGTGATTTGCGGCGTCATATGGAAGACGGGTTGATTGATATGCAAACTGTTGCTGTCATGACCCCTAATCCGGCAAGCGTGACAGCCGATATGCTGGCCGTCGAAGTGCTGCAAACGCTTAATGCCCGCAAAATTTCCGCATCAATTGTGGTTGATACAGATTTAAGGCCAATTGGCATTGTTCATCTCCATGACCTGCTGCGTATTGGCGTTGCTTGAATTCAAGCAGTTTTGGGCCGTGCTTTGACGCTAGCCGCTATTTTGACGATGGCCACGATAATCAGGCTCAGCAAAACCCAAAGACCGAATTGAAATTCTAGACTGATTGCCCGAACAATTCCGCTCCCGCCCATAATGGCTGTTGTTCCGGTGAAAATGGCTCCCAGTCCCAAGCCGAGCGCTATTGTGCGTGGACTGAAAATTTCAATAATGATGATGCAAAAGCCAGCCACTATCCAAAGCCAAGCGCCAAGTTCTGCCGCCAGACGCATGGTCAGTTCAATCAACAAAATTTAGACCCAGCCCTGCAATTCGCGGCGTACCACATGTTCAAATACGCTCATGCCTTCATCAGAATCATTAAGACAAGGAATATGCGAATAATGCGTACCACCCGCGTGGAGAAAGATTTCGCTGCCTTCTTCGGCAATTTCTTCCAGCGTTTCGAGACAGTCAGACACAAAACCCGGATTGAAAGTCACCAGTTTTTTGATGCCTTTTTCGGGTAATGTCTCAATTGTTTTGTCAAAATAAGGTTGCAACCAATCTTCGGGACCGAAGCGGCTTTGAAAGGTCGTCATTAAAAAATCTTTTGACCAGCCCATGCGCTCCCGCAATAGCCGTGATGTTTTCAAACAGTGACAATGGTAGGGATCACCTTTTTTGAAATAGCTTTGCGGAATGCCATGATAAGACGCAATAATCATGTCAGGCTCGAAATCGAGCGTGGCCAAGTGCTTTTTAATTGAGTTGGCTAGTGCTTCGATAAACACCGGCTCGTCATGATATGACGGCACGGTGCGAACGGCTGGCATAAAACGCATTTTCATCAATGCGTTGAAAAAATCATCGTTCACAGTTGCAGTTGTTGCAGCGGCATAGTGCGGGTAAAGCGGGAACATAACGATGCGGTCGCAGCCCGCTTTTGTCAGGCGTTCGATGCCGCTTTCAATTGAAGGTTGGCCGTAGCGCATGCCCCAATCCACAATCACGTTCTTATAATCGTTCAATAGGACTTGCAGTTTGTCTGACTGCGAGCGGGTGTATGTCCGCAAATAGCTTTCATCCAGATCGTTATTCCATATTGCAGCGTAAGCTTTGGCAACCTTTTTGGGGCGGGTGTTCAAAACGATGCCGTAAAGAATGGGGTACCAAAGCGCCCGAGGCCATTCAATAACGCGTTTATCGGATAGGAATTGTTTAAGGTAACGCCTGAGGGCTGGCGCAGTTGCTGCATCCGGTGTGCCCAAATTGACCAAAAGAACACCGACTTTGCCAATATTTACAACCGGATGGTCTGGCGTTAACGGACCAACCGCTTTGGACATACTGCGTGACAAGCGCGGGTCAACATTCATCTTCCATGCTCCGTCGGCTTGCCCTTGGGATAAAGCAAAGCGTGCAACCATCGATTTAAGAATTATTCTAAGGTTGTTGCCGGTTCAATTCAATGGCTGCGGGCACATTGGTTCTTCGCTTAAGTGAGGCGGATTGCCTCAACCCATTGATTTCAACCCTGAAGCTTTGGCGGTGATATGATACCGGTGACAGCTGGCAAAGCTGGGGGCGGAGGCGTCCGGCTCGTGCGCACCAACGAAAATTGAGACCCGCTGGCAGCAGTGCAATTTAACTGCTGTTGTTGCACTTGTAGGCAATTAACCTGTGAGGTGGTTCCACGAACCAAAGACGTCAACGTCAGTTGCACCAAATTGCCATTTGCAACTGAATAAGTACCTTCGGCCAGCCGGGCGCCGGTGTCAGCTGCATAAGATGCAAAAAAACCGTTACCAAATGTGGAAATGGCAACGCCGTCAGTGCCGATCCAATTGCCTTGCGGGCCCAGCTGTTGCGGCTGAACCGGTACCGGGAGAGTGGATACTGGCCCCGATATTTCGCATCCGGCCAAAGCCAAACCAGCCAGAACTAAACCAAAAACCGATGATAATTTTGTCATGTAACCCTGGCTCTGAACAAACTGTTCTGAATTTCTCTCACCTTTGTGGCTTTAGAAGCTGGCAAAATCAAGATCAGATAAGACTTAATTCAAGTTTGCTTCGGTTTTGGGCCTGTTATTGAACTAAAATGTTCCGAAATTGCCACGCATCTTTTATGTCAATGTTCTCATCAAAAAAGCCCGGCCGACCTGTCAGCGGTGTCCACTCCGTATAATGGCCTTCCATGGGCCCAAGATAGCGGCGTTGAATTTCAATGCAGCGCTCAAAATCCATCTCGTCGGTTTCAACAATCCCGGCGTTGGGGTTTTCCAGCGCCCAAACCATCCCGGTAATGACTGCAGATGTGACTTGGAGGCCGGTTGCGTTTTGATAGGGCGCTAATTTACGGGCTTCGTCGATGGAGAGGCGCGAGCCATACCAATAGGCATTTTTAGCGTGGCCATAGAGCAAGATGCCCAGTTCATCGCCACCATCGCTAATTTCGTTTTCATCGAGCACATGAAACGTCGCTTGCGGTTTTCCTGCTGCGCCAAAGAGTTCATGCAATGATAAAATCGCATGGTTGCAAGGGTGGTAGGCATAATGGCAAGTTGGGCGGTAAATTAGTTTCCCTTTTTTACCATCTTTACGGCCTTCTTTCACCGTAAAATAATCGGCAATAGAAATCGCTTCATTATGGGTGACAAGAAAACCATATTGCGGTCCGGGGGCCGGAGCCCAAGTCCGCACGCGGGTGTTAGCGCCCGGTTGTTCTAAATAAATGGCTGCCTTACAGCCCTTTTTGTGTTTCCGGGCTGTTTTAGGTTTCCAATTTTCGTGGGTGCCCCAGCCAAGTTCGGCGGGTTGCAAGCCTTCGGAAATAAAACCTTCAACAGACCATGTATTCCAAAATGTATCGAGCGGTTTTGCAGCTTTGGTACGCTGCGTATCGCGTTCGGCAACGTGGATGCCTTTAACGCCCGCAGATTTCATCAACCGCGCCCAACCATCACGGTCGCTGGGTTTTGGGGTTTCAAATAGGAGACCCAAATCTTTTGAAAGATTAACCAGCGCTTGTTTAACAAACCAAGACACCATACCGGGGTTTGCCCCACATGCTGAAACCGCAGTTGGCCCGCCCGGTTTTTTGCGCTTTTCGGTTTGCACTGCTTCGCGCAGCACATAATTGGTGCGGGCGGCGTTGCCCGCTTTGGCATCATAATAAAAACCGAGCCAAGGCTCGACCACGGTATCGATGTAAAGCGCACCAAGCTCTCGGGACAGCTTCATAATATCAAGCGATGAGGTGTCGACTGACAGATTGACACAAAATCCTTGGCCGCCGCCATTTGTCAAAAGGGGCGTGAGCATTTCTTTGTAATTTTCCTTTGTGACCGCCTCCCGGATAAAGCGCACACCATGTTTTGCAGCAATTTCCGCGTTTTCACCTTCGGGATTGGGGTCAATAATCACCATACGCGATTTATCGAAGTTAAAATGGCGCTCAATCAAAGGCAGCGTGCCACGCCCGATAGAACCAAAGCCAATCATGACAATAGGCCCCTCAATGGTGGCAAATACGTCATGCCCGGATTGAATGTTATTGGCTGTATCGGGCTGTGTATGCATTTTGACGCCTCAAATCTGAAACGGCGTTATAGGCCGTTACACGTTAAGAGCGAATGCCCATTTTCAGCCAATCATAAAATCTATTATGCGGCGTCTAACTCATTGGCCAACCGGTCGGCGGCTTGGAGCATGCCTTTGTAATGACGCTCTTCTTGGTTCATGAGCCGCAACACCGAGGCCAATTTTTTGCCATCACCGCGTTCCACGGTTTGGGTTAGAGGTTCTATGCCAATTCGAATAGTGAAAAGAATATCGCCGGTTTTTGGTAATTTGGTCAGCGTTTGGCGTTCGGAGCGAAAAAAGCCTTGGCTGATCAGCGAGCGGTCGCAATCAAAATCTTGGGACGTTTCACTGTGACTGCTCGGATGATGCAACGCATTATCGGGGTAAATTGACCAATTGGCACGGATAACAGTCGTATCATGCGCCAGAGTATCAAACATACGAGCAATAACAGTGGCGTTGCGTGTGCCGGTGCCGAACCCGGGAACCGTGCTGTGCACAATATCCATCGGGTGACCAAACTTCTCGAGTAAGCGCCAACTTGACGGAAAACACAGAGACCCTGCTGCCAAGCGCCAGCCGGTTTCGCCTTTACGCATCAAGACCAGATCATCTTCAATATGCCGTGCGGCGTGCTGTAAGGGTGGTTCACCCAGAGGGCATGGCGGAATGATGAAGCCAAGCTTGGCGGATGTGAACGCAGAAATGCGGTCCAATGCCTCAATTTGCGCATCAAACGTTTCTTGTTCAGCAGCAAAAACCTCGCCAGATTTTGTAGCAATCAAACCCGCTTTTTCTGCCCGGTAGGCCGGCAGTTGATCTGAGACTACAAGCCAGTTTTCAGCCTCTAGCGGTTGAACGCCGATCCGAAACGCCGGACCGATAACAGGAAGAATAACGCCCATATCAATCTTCCAGCGCTTCTAACTCGTCAATAATACCTTCGATTACGCGCAAGCCGCGGGCCCAGAAGTTGGGGTCGGAAGCATCAAGGCCAAACGGTTCCAAAAGTTCCGAATGATGTTTCGTGCCGCCAGCTTTGAGCATTTCAAAATAGCGCTGCTGGAAACCTTCATCAGCATTTTCATAGACCGCATAAAGCGCGTTCACGAGGCAATCACCAAAGGCATAGGCATAGACATAAAACGGCGAATGAATGAAATGCGGAATATAAGTCCAATAGACTTCATAACCATCATTGAGTTTTACCGCGGGCCCGAGGCTGGCGCTTTGCACGCTCATCCAATGGGCGGCAATATCATCGGCGGTCAGTTCACCGTTACGGCGGGCTTCGTGGATTTTCCGTTCAAATTGGTAAAACGCAATTTGGCGCATGACAGTATTGATCATGTCTTCCGCCTTTTGCGCCAGCAATTGCTTGCGTGACGCTTTGTCTTTGGTTTTAGCAAGCAATGATTTGAACGTTAGCATTTCACCAAAGACTGAGGCGGTTTCAGCCAGCGTCAGGGGCGTATTCGCCATCAAAGCGCCTTGGCCGGCAGCCAAAACCTGATGCACGCCGTGGCCAAGCTCATGGGCCAGCGTCATCACATCGCGTGGCTTGCCGAGATAGTTGAGAAGCACATAGGGATGGGCAGACGGCACTGTCGGGTGCGCAAAAGCTCCCGGTGCTTTACCCTCACGGTTTGGCGCGTCGATCCAGTTTTCATCAAAAAAACGTTTTGCAATGGCCGCCATTTCAGGGGCAAATTTGCCGTAGGCTGAAAGGACAGTTTCCCGTGCCTCCTCCCAACTGATCAGAGCTTGTGGCGATTGCGGCAAAGGTGCGTTGCGATCCCAAAAATTCAGTTGATCCATGCCCAGCCATTTCGCTTTGAGCTTGTAATAACGATGGGCGGTGCGTGGATAGGCATCTTGAACAGCAGCAACAAGCGCATCGACAACTTCGCCTTCAACGCGGTTGGCCAAATGGCGGCCGTCAGCAACATCGTCAAAGCCTCGCCAGCGGTCAGAAATTTCTTTGTCCTTGGCTAGCGTATTGGTAATCAGCGCAAACAAACGCGTGTTTTCGATAAATTTTGCGGTCAGGGCTTTGGCGCCATTTTCACGAACGACTGGATCCGCATTTTGCATCAAGTTCAAAGTAGGCTCTAATCCCAAGCTCACGCCATCGACGTCAAAGCGCATGGCCGCCATGGTTTCATCAAACAGACGATTCCATGCGGAGGCTCCCGTCATTGATTTTTCTTGAAAGACTTGCTCGACCCGCTCTTCAAGCTGATAGAGTTTTTCCATCCGCACGTCTGCAACCCATGGCTTATAATGCGCCAACAGTGCATCAGCCCCAAAAGCGGTCGTTAAGTCTGCATCGCTGATGGCGTTGAGTTCAAGGCTGAAAAACACCAATAATGAACTCATTTCAGTCAATGTGCCTTGCACATCGGCAAAAAACTTTGTGGCAGCAGCGTCTGAAGTGTTGCCGTAATAGTTCAAGCCCGCATACGAACCCAGACGGCCTGCGCGCTCGTCAATGGCTTCGAAAGCTTTGATCGCCGCGCCTAAGCCGTCATTGCCAGTTGTTTTGGCTGCCTCGCCCAGCTGGCCTTTCCAGCGCGCGGCAAAGGCTGCGGCTGCATTCACCACCCAGCTAAGGTCGTCAGCAATTTTGGCATCTTCCATACCATGATAGAGGGCCGACAAATCCCAGACAGGCAGATCGCCCAGAGGGGCTGATTGAGACACGACAGTTTTTTTGGCCATATTAATTGCTCAAATTTGAATGATCCGGTTTGTCCAACCTTCAGCATTTCAGGTGTACTGTTTTGGCCTACGCTGCAAACAAAGCAGTCATAGAACACAGATTTGTTTTAGCCCGCGAAAGCCGCCATGCAAGCACTGATTATGCAAGAACCCGTTCTGATTGTTGACGATGACCCGGTGCAACGCCGTTTGTCAGAAGCCACACTGCTGCGTGCCGGTTTTAATGTGGTAACTGTTGATAATGGCAAAGATGCGCTAGCGCGTTTAGAAACCGAAGCCTTTTCCGCAGTCCTTCTTGATATGATGATGCCGGGTATTGATGGTGCCGGAGTTCTGTCGGGTTTGGCACAATTGGGTGTTGCAACCCCGGTGGTTATCCAAACCGCGCAAGGTTCAATTGATGCTGCGGTTCGGATGGTGCGTGCCGGTGCGTTTGACTTTCTTGTAAAACCAGTCGCGCCTGAAAAGCTTGTCGCTTCGCTTCAAGCAGCGATAAAGCTTCTTGTGTTTGAAGGCAAAGCGCAACACGCCAGAGCCCGCGCGGCCGAACGGTTCAGCCTTGATGATCTGGTGACGCAAAGTCCATATATGGAGAAAGTCGTGAGGCTTGCAGCGCGTGCAGCAGCTTCGAATATACCGGTGCTGATTGAGGGCGAGTCTGGCGTCGGTAAGGAAATGGTGGCGCGCGCCATTCAATCGCAAAGCAATCGCCGCTCAAAAGCGTTTCTCACCGTTAATTGCGGTGCCATTCCGGAAAAGCTGGTGGAAAGCATTTTATTTGGGCATGAAAAAGGTGCGTTTACCGGTGCCAATGAACGCCATGACGGCAAGTTTGTTGAAGCGGATCACGGCACCTTGTTTTTGGACGAAATCGGCGAGTTGCCGCTTGATGTGCAGGTAAAATTGCTGCGTGCCGTGCAATTTAATGAAATTGACCCGGTGGGTGCCAAACGCCCGCGTTCGGTCGATATACGGTTGATTTCTGCCACTAATAAAAATTTAATTGAAGAAATTAAAGCCTCGCGCTTTCGCGAAGATTTGTTCTATCGTCTCAATGTGTTTCCAATTCATGTGCCGCCATTGCGTGAGCGCCGTGAGGATATTGCCCAATTGGCGGGCCATTTTCTAAAGCGTTATGCTCATATCACCCCACAATCACCAGCGC
Organism: Limoniibacter sp.; assembly: GCA_031422195.1. Classification (GTDB taxonomy): domain Bacteria; phylum Pseudomonadota; class Alphaproteobacteria; order Rhizobiales; family Rhizobiaceae; genus JALOTE01. Next base: position 33,751 of record JANOPZ010000031.1, read on the forward strand.
AGCGCATTTCTGCCTCAGCCCTCGGCGTGCTCATCAAGCATGACTGGCCGGGCAATATTCGTGAACTTGAAAATGCCATCTACCGAGCCGTGGTTTTGGCCGATGGTCCTGAATTGCGTCCAGAGCAGTTTCCACAAATATTGGCGCAATCTGCCCCGATTATCGTGCAGACCGGTTTTTTGTCTGAGGTGCACATTGAGGCTCCCCCTTTAGCACATGAACCCGAGCTTCTTCCCGTTACTGATAACGCGGCGGTAAATGTGGCCGGTGGGTTAAGCGTTGTAAACTCCAGCGGTCATATCCGCGCACTGGAGGATATTGAGGCTGATATTTTACGTATCGCTATTGCGCATTATGATGGTCAGTTGTCAGAGGTGGCACGGCGGCTGGGTATTGGCCGTTCAACACTTTATCGCAAAATTGCAGATTTTGGCTTGGATAGTGGCGTTTCAGGGCTTGACCATAAAGCCAATTGAACATCCCTTTACCAGTGATTAACTGTGTTTCGTCATGGTCAGATTTGGTTTTTCCATCTTGTCATGGAATGACCGCATTTGTTTGACATGCCGGTTTGGTGCAAACAGCCATAGTTAAAGACGCTTTGCCACTTGCTATGTGGCAATACAGTTTGGGGATAGGGTATTTTGGTGTTGCGTTTTGCAAAGCCCATCGGTGGTTTGATGCGTAACGGGATGTTGTCTGTCATAGGCTTGTTGTGTCTGGCCGCTGCTTCGCAACCCGCATTTGCTGAGACCCGAACACTGAAGTTGTTTTACGTGCACACCAATGAGCGCGCGGAAGTTACTTATAAACGCAATGGCAAGTATCTTTCAGAAGGCCTGAAAAAAGCCAACCATATGCTGCGCGATTGGCGCCGCAATGAACCTACTAAAATGGATGTAAAAACGCTCGATATCCTTTGGGAAGTTTATCGTGCGTCAGGCTCGCGCGACTATATTCACGTGGTATCAGCCTATCGTTCGCCAGCCACCAATGCAATGCTGCGGCGGACGCGCGGCGGGCAGGCCGAAAAAAGCCAGCATTTGCTGGGCAAGGCGATCGACTTTTATTTGCCCGATGTAAAGCTTTCCAAATTGCGCGCCATTGCCTTTAAAATTCAAGGCGGCGGCGTTGGTTTTTATCCCCGTTCCGGCTCACCGTTTGTCCATGTTGATAGTGGTAATGTACGTGCTTGGCCCCGGATGAGCCGCAATGAATTGTTAGCGCTTTTTCCGGATGGTAAAACCGTGCATTTGCCAGCCGACGGTAAACCATTGCCGGGCTATCAGGCAGCCCTTGCCGCTTATAAAAACGGCAAAGGCAAAAACAGTTCGATAGTGGTGGATAATTCTTCGTCAGAGAAAAAACCGACATTATGGGCGGCGCTTTTTGGCGGCGGGGCTGACGAAAGTGACGATGAAGCAGACGTTTCAATCGTAGCCGCTAATCCGCCAGCCAAAGCGCCTGTTGCTATGGTGGCAGCAAAGCCAACAAAGCCAGCAAAACCACTGGCAGTCGATATTGCGGCCTTGCAACCTGATGCGATGGATGGCGCGCCGGACACTTCAGGGTCGGGCCAAGTTGCCTCTATCCAGCCGGAGCAAAATGCAACGCAAGCCGCTTTAGCCCTTGCGGCTATTGCAGTGGTGGCACCCGCCTATACGGCCTTGCCCAAGCGCAATGCGCCGGTTCCAAGTGCGGCGCCTCGCTTAGCGGCGGCCCAAGCCGAAGAGGTTACGGTGGCAGCAATCGAACCTATTGATCCGGCAAATGTTGAGGCGGCGCAGGCTTTGGCTGAGGCTGAAATTGCTGCCATTGATTTTGATGCCAATTCAAAATTACCGGCAGATGGTCCTGTGCCAACACCTCGTCCGGTACTGGCAGTTGCTTCAACTGAAACAGGAATACCTGCTGACAGCGTTGATATTGCGGCACTCAGCGCCGACCCTGCTGCAGTATCCAATCAAGATGAATTGCGCGCCGCTTTTGCGCCCGTGCCAGAAGCTGCGCCCGGCCGGGACATAGGGGTTGAACCCTTGACACCTGCGGAAACTGATATGGCTTTAGAAGACGGCGCGTTTGAGCTGGCTTCTTTGCCAGCCAATGGCCCCATTCCTGAACTGCGTCGTGATACGTTGTCAGCCACACCGGAAACCATTCAGCCTGTTATCAAAAACTCGGCTGCTATTGGTGCAAACTTAAAGACCGGTGTTAAAACAACAGGCAAAAGTCCGAAATTGATTATCGGCAAAATAGTGCAAAAAAAGGCTGTCCAGCAGCCTGAATTGCCACTGCTTGTCAATCCGGATCGTTTCGGTCCTATTTCCAGCCAAAGCGCATCAAATGATGTGTCTAAGTTAAAAAAAGCTGACAAAGGCCCGCGCATTTTGCCGGACGGCTCCACGCTGGTGTCTTCTGGAAAAATCGCGCCGTAAAACGGTCAGCCTTTGATTTGGCTTGCCTGGCGGGCCAATTCTTCAATTTCCGCAAATCGGCCTTCGGCGATCATTGCTTTTGGTGTTATCCATGATCCGCCGATGCAAACGACGTTCGGTAATTTTAAGTAACTGGTGGCGCTATCAGCCGTAATGCCGCCGGTTGGGCAAAACATCAGGCCCTTGAGTGGTGACGATACAGCATTAAGATAGTTTGCACCGCCCGCTTGCTCAGCTGGGAAAAACTTCAAATAAGTGTAGCCCGCCGCGCGGGCCTCCATCATTTCTGACGGCGTAACTGCCCCCGGCAGCAATGGCACAGCGTGGTCGTTGGCCACAGCAACCAAATCGCGCGTGAGGCCGGGGCTGACAATATAGCGCGCGCCGGCGATCACAGCCTGTTCAAAGGTTTGCGGGTCTAAAATAGTGCCTGCGCCGATAATTGCGCCTTCCACTTCACCGGCGATGCGGCGGATGGCTTCTAAAGCGGCGCTGGTGCGAAGCGTTACTTCAATGGCAAGCAAGCCGCCTGCAACCAAGGCTTGTGCCATAGCTACAGCTTGATGGGCGTCTTCAATCAACACCACCGGAATGACAGGTTGGCCTTCAAGAACCGGCTTTAAGGCTGAGATGTTTTGCGGCATTGGGTCACCAGTTCTAAATCGATTTAGGTTGAAAGTTATCATTTACGAATGCCAGCTGTCCAGCGTTTGTCGGCAAATGGGTTGCCAATGGCATAGCCCTGCCACTAAGGGTGCGACATTATAGCAGATAAAGCCAACCGATGACCGAAAGCACAAAGCACGTTTTGCACAATGCCGCTTATGATGTGGTGGCGCTTTATGCGTTCACCCCCATCAGCGACCCGATGGCGCTGCAGTCGGAGCTTCGGGTTTTCGCATCGACTGAAAATCTGTGCGGCACTTTGATCCTGGCCAAAGAAGGCTTCAACGGCACATTGGCGGGGCCGCGTGCAGGCCTCAACCGTTTGGTAGAACGAATGACGGCACTGCTTGCACCGGGGCGTGAAGCTGAAATCAAATTTAGCCGCGCAACAGGCCGCCCGTTTTGGAAACTCAAAATCAAGGTCAAAAACGAGATTGTAACGCTTGGGCTGGATAGCATTGACCCGTCGCGTAACGCAGGAACTTATGTCAAGCCGGCAGACTGGAACGCGTTGATTGCAGATCCTGACACGGTCGTGATCGATACGCGCAACTTTTACGAAATTGTTGTTGGCACGTTTGAAAATGCCATTGATCCTGAAACGCGGCTATTTAGCGAGTTTCCAAAATGGGTGGAAGAAAACCGGGAAAAACTCGCGGGTAAGCGTTTGGCAATGTTCTGCACAGGCGGTATCCGCTGTGAAAAAGCAACTGCTTTAATGAAGGTTGAAGGGTTTAATGATGTGCACCATTTGCAGGGCGGTATTTTGCGCTATCTTGAAGATGTGCCGCCTGAGCAGAGTTTATGGAAGGGGGACTGTGTTGTTTTTGATAAACGCGTGGTGTTGGGCCATGGCCTCATTGAAGGCGAGCATATTGATTGCCCCAATTGCGGAACGCCCATTGCAGCAGCAACAATTGACAATAGTAAGCCGCATTGCCCTGATTGCATCCGTACCTCTTTAATTGCGGCGTCACAAAACCCATCTACCGCCTAGCAACACCGTTCTGTCAGGAGCCAGCCCATGTTTGACCCGAAAAACTTCAATCTTTCACAGCTGAAAAACATTGATGCCAAGGGCATTCTTGATCAACTTATGGGCTCAAAAGCCCCTGGCGACAGCACAACTGTAAAAGACCGTGCCGGGCAAGCCTTGGATATGGCGAAGAAAAATCCGCTCGCAGCAGGTGCACTGGCCGCTGTTTTGCTTGGCACAGGAACTGGACGTGCGGTTGCAGGTTCAGCAGTTCAGCTCGGCGGTTTGGCTGCAATTGCGGCGCTGGGTTACAAGGCCTATCAAAATTACCAATCGGGCAAACCTATTTTGCCACAAAAAACCGATGCTACTTTGCCAGATGCAGACGTTATTGAAGGCACGGCCTTCGACCAAACTGCACAAGGTGAGGCCGGTGAAATGTTCACGCTCAGTCTTGTGCGCGTAATGATTGCTGCAGCACGGGCCGACGGCCATATTGATGATGCTGAACGCGCCGCTATTTTAGGTAAACTCAAAACATCAGGCATGAATGAGGAAGTTCAATCTTTCATCGACCATGAAATTTCAAACCCGGTTGACCTCGACGGCCTTGTTGCGAGCGCCGTCACCGAAGAGCAAAAAGTTGAACTTTACACCGCCGCCCGCCTGACAATTTCGCCCGACAGCCGCGCAGAACGCGGGTTTTTGGACATGCTTGCAGGGCGGCTGGGGCTGGCCGATGCGTTGATCGATCATATTGATGCGACGGTTAAGGGTGTGAGTGTTTAATTACCCCGCCAAAAACCCCCTTCACAAAAATTCTTTTATCTTTGCCATCGCTCTTTCAATGTTCTCCTCTGAATTGGCATAACTCACGCGAATAAATCCTTCGCCATGGATGCCGAAATCTGGCCCGCCGATAAGGGCGATGCCAGCCTGCTCGAGCAGGGCAGAGGCCAGCGGCTTGGCCAGCCAACCGGTTTTGCTGATATTGGGAAAGGCGTAAAATGCGCCTTTCGGTGTGATGCAGCTGACATTCGGGATGTCGTTTAGCAATCGTGTCACCAGTTTGCGGCGCTTGTCAAACGCGGCCATCATCATCGCAACGGCGTCTTGAGGGCCATCGAGCGCGGCGATAGCGGCAAATTGGGCGGGGGCGTTGACGCAAGAGTATGAGTTTACGGCCAGTTTGTTGACGGGTTTGACGAGGCTTTCTGGCCAAACGCTCCAGCCCAAACGCCAGCCTGTCATGGCATAGGTTTTTGACCAGCCATTGAGAATGATCAGCCGGTCGGCAATTTCAAGGTAGCGGATCAATGAATGGTGCTGTTCGCCATCATAGACCATCTCGTCATAGATTTCGTCCGATAAAATTACGGCGTTGGGAAAGCGCGCAAGGCCTGCAACCAGTGCATCGATTTCAGCCTTTGGTGTGACGCCGCCCGTCGGGTTGGCTGGGGAGTTGAGAATAATCAGTTTGGTTTTGTCAGTCATTAACGCCAGCATTTGTGCGGCGGTGAATGCAAATCCGTTTTCTTCGAGCATCCGTACGGGAATGGGCGTTGCACCCGTAAACTCTATCATCGAGCGGTAAATCGGGAAGCCGGGGTCGGGGTAAAGAATTTCTGCGCCGGGTTCGCCGAACAGCATAATTGCGGCAAACATGGCCGGTTTGCCGCCCGGCATGATGAAAATACGGTCGGGCGAAATCTCAACGCCTTCGCGTTTGAAAATGCGGCGGGCAACAGATTCGCGCAGCGGCAAAATACCGTTGGAACCGGTGTAGCCGTGGTGGCCGTCGCGCAGCGCTTTGATGGCGGCTTCGACAATATGTTCCGGCGTTTTGAAATCAGGTTGGCCAATGCCGAGATTGATTATATCGCGGCCCTCCGCCGCTAAGTGATTGGCTCTGGCTAAAACAGCAAATGCGTTTTCTTCGCCCAGACGGCTAAAGGCTGCAACAGGTGACACCATGACAAGATTCCAAATGTCGATTTGACGTGTGCTGATATGCAGTTGGCAGCAAATTGATGTCAATTGAGCAATATGATGAGCAATGATCTTTCAAACTGGACACCGCGCTCACGCCCGGAGCGCATCACGCTTGAGGGCAAACATGTGCGACTAGAGCCTATGAATGCGGTAAGGCATGGCAACGGTCTTTATACTGCCGCGACAGAAGGCGATGCTGATGGCCGGTTTCGCTATCTGTTTGATGAAATGCCAAATTCACGCGAAGAGTTTGATGTTTGGTTGGCACGGGTTGAGCAAAGCCAAGACCCATTGATGTTTGCCGTGGTCGATCAAAACACCCATGAACCTATTGGACGGCAAACCTTGATGCGGATCGACACTGCTCATGGTGTCATTGAAACCGGCAACATCCACTGGGGCCCGAAAATGCAGCGCAGCCCGCGCTCAACCGAGGCGCTTTATTTGCATGCCAGTTATGTGTTTGATGTGCTCGGCTACCGGCGGTTTGAGTGGAAATGCAACAATAACAACTTACCGTCAAAAGTTTCAGCATTGCGGTTTGGGTTCTCGTATGAAGGCCTGTTTTGCAACCATATGGTGGTGAAAGGTGCCAACCGAGACACGGCTTGGTTTGCCATGCTTGATAAAGACTGGCCCATGATTAAACATGCGTTTGAACTCTGGCTTACCCCTGATAATTTCGATAGCAATGGCCAACAGATTAGACGGCTGGAAACGATCAGGGAGCGGTTAAATGGCAGGCAGGTTAAAGGGTAAAATTGCGGTCGTAACGGCGGCGGGGCAGGGCATCGGGCGCGCTATTGCTGAAGCGTTCATTGCAGAGGGCGCAACTGTTTATGCGTCTGATTTGGATAAATCCAAATTGGAGGGCCTCACCAAAGCGAAAAAGCATGCGCTCGATGTAACATCAACCAAGGCCGTGCAGGCCTATGCTGCCAAAGTTGGAAGCATCGATATTCTCTGCAATGTCGCAGGCTTTGTGCACCATGGCACTTTGCTCGATTGCGATGAGAAGGCTTGGGATTTCTCTTTTGATCTTAATGTGAAGTCGATCCACAGAATGCTGGCTGCGTTTATGCCGGGAATGTTGGCGCAGGGCGGCGGCTCAATCATCAATTTAGCGTCGGCGGCATCCTCGATAAAGGGCGCTCCGAACCGGTATGTCTATGGCGCGACAAAGGCTGCGGTTATTGGCCTTACAAAAGCCGTCGCGCAGGATTTTATTACCAAAGGAATTCGCTGTAACGCGATTTGCCCTGGAACGATTCAATCGCCGTCGCTGGATCAGCGTATTGGTCAATTGGGCGAGCAGGTTGGCGGTACAGATAAAGCGCGAGATATGTTCATTGCACGCCAGCCAATGGGGCGTATCGCGGATGCTGCCGAAATCGGTCCTCTTGCAGTTTACTTGGCTTCCAACGAAAGCCAATTTGTTACCGGCGGGGCGCATTTGATTGATGGAGGCTGGACGTTGTGACAACTGAAGACAAAAAGTCGGCTATTGCTGCTGCCCTTATATTGGTCTTTGTGGCATTCGGGTTGATGGCAATGCCAAAACTGGTGATCGGGCTGGCGGATGCCGTGTCGCCCTTTGCTGGTGTTGCACTGGCGCTGGCATTTATATTGGCACCGTTCGTCATTTTGTGGGTTCGCTCTAGGTACCAAAATAAGGCCAAATAAATGCGCGTTTTGATCACAGGTGCAGCTGGAATGATTGGCGCAAAGCTGGCCGCCCGTATTGCTGCTGATGGGCACGTTAGCGGCCAGATGGTTTCTGCCATGCATCTGACAGATGTTAACCAGCCACAAAAACCCGAGGCAGATTTTTTAATCACTGCGCGGGCCGCTGATTTTTCTGCCCCAAGCGAAGCCGTCCATTTGGCCAGTTTGAAACCCGATCTTGTGTTTCACTTGGCGGCAATAGTTTCCGGTGAGGCTGAAACTGATTTTGACAAAGGATATCGCATTAACTTTGACGGCACGCGCGCCTTGCTGGATGCTTTTCGTTTAACGCAAGAAAAGCCCAAGGTTATTTTTGCTTCATCAAGTGCGATATTTGGCGGACCTTACCCTGACGTTATTCCTGATGATTTTACCCCGCAGCCGCTGACATCATATGGTACGCAAAAGTTGATGGGCGAACTTTTGGTTTCAGATTTTTCGCGCAAAGGTTTCATTGATGGTGTCGCTTTGCGCTTTCCGACGATTTGCGTGCGGCCTGGCTTGCCCAATAAAGCGGCTTCTGGTTTTTTCTCAAATATCATCCGTGAGCCGTTAGCGGGCAAAGTTGCTAAATTGCCCGTAGGCCTTGATGTCGTTCACACACACGCCTCGCCACGTTCTGCAATCGGGTTTTTACTGCATGCCGCCGCCATGGATTTAAGCCGTCTTGGCTCTCGCCGCGCAGTGACTTTACCGGGCGTCGCTGTCTCGGTTGGTGAACAAATTGGGGCGCTGACGCGGATTGCTGGCGCAAAAATTGCTCAACTGATTGTGCCAGAACCTGATGAGATGGTTGCTAAGATCATATCTGGTTGGCCAACGCGGTTTGAGGCCAAGCGGTCACGCGAATTGGGTTTTCAAGCAGAGTCTAATTTTGACGACATTATTCAAGCCCATATTGATGATGTACACGGCGGCGTACTGCCCGGTTACGCTAGTGAGCCAGCGTAGAGCAGGCCAAGGCCCAAGACCAGAACCAAGCTTGCCCCAGTAATTTCAATTGCATTGCCAACCCACGTTGCGTGCGCTCCGGAAAATCTCACCGCCGCGCCTTTTGCGTAAACTGCGATGGCTGCAAGAGCCGATACCGTGATGGCGGTGCCCAGTGCCATAACCAAAACCGAGGCAAACCCCGCTGCATAAAGCCCGTTAAGCAATGCAAAACTTAAAACCACAATTGCCCCGGTACAAGGGCGCAGGCCAACAGCGGCCACAATGCCCCAAGCATCGCGAAGTGACACGCTTTTTCCCGTTAGTTGAGTTGGGTCCGGCGCGTGGGAATGGCCGCAGCTTTCGCAAACCATGCCTTCGCCTGAATGTTTGTGATGGGCATTATCGTGATGGGCATGATTTTGATGAGCATGATCGTGATGGGCATGATTTTTATGAGCATGCGCGGATGTGTTACCGTTTAGTTTGCGCCATAATAAAAGCGCGCCTATCCCCGCAATCATGGCATAGCTGGCCATTTCCAAGAACCATCCGGCATCAGTCATCGTGAGTGCAGCGCCGCGTAAAATCAGAAATCCGGCGCCCACCAAGACTATAGCAGATATCGCCTGCGCCAATGACGAGGCAAATGACAGTATGATACCGCGCTTTAGCGCGACTTCATTGGCAAACATGTAGCTGGAAATCACTGCCTTGCCGTGACCGGGGCCGGCGGCATGGAAAATACCATAAGCAAATGACAGACCGATCAAAGTGAGTGTGCCGCCGGTACCGCCATCACGGATCAGTTTGAGTGCGGCCTGCAATGCGCGGAAAAAATACTGCTGCTGGGCGTAAATCCAGCCAAAAATGCCGCCTAAGGCAGGAGCGGGAGAAACCTCATTAGTGCCTATGCCCAGAGACGATTGAGCCTGAGCAATCGTAAATGTTGCAAGTATAAATATGCCGGCCCAAAAAATACGCTTCAGCATTTGGCTTCCAAACGCGTCGCGAACATTTTTGAAAAATCGCTCATGCCTTGCTCTTTATCTGAGAAAAACTGCTCGGTGAGCGTGCTTTCATTTTGTGCGATGGCCTCATCGGGATCGGGCCGGACCACTTTGAAAGCACAGGTTTCTGGAAACCCTTGCCCTGACAAGTCGGTGTCATTGATGAAATCGAGCGATGTATAGAAAGTTTCATCAAAAATACCGAACATCAAATCACCTGACAAAGCCACCTCGCTCGATGGCTTTGATTCAAAGATTAAAATCATTTGCGGCCCGTCAAAACCGATTGTCATCTCGCCCGGTACTGTCATTTTAACTTCGCGGCCATTATCATAGACGTTTTGGAAGTAATTGAACTGGGCGGTCGACTTTTTGATGGTGGCGCCAATGGCCGCCAATTCACCATCACTCAGTTTATTGTCGCCGTCTTTGTCAAATTCAAGTTGAACGGTGGAGGAGAAAAATTCGTCAAACCGCCAAACATGGCGCAGTGCTTCTAATTTACCGGCATTGCCAATGACTTCTGTGCGCGTTTCAGCAAAAACATGCGGATGCGCGAGTGCTGTTGAAGCAACGCATAACAATAAAGCCGTGGCTATGAATTTAGAAAATGGGTGAACCACGCCTGACCGCCGATCTCGTTTACAGCGCAATAGTTGCAAATCGGGGCGGATTTGTGAATCCCTAAAACGCAAATACTACATGCGAGGCATGTTATGCTTGATCCAGTTGGCAAGAAAATCGACAAATGTGCGCACACGCGCTGTTAAATAGCGGCGATGGGGATACACAACATAAATACCACGATTATTTGGCAGATCTTCGCAAAAAAGACGCACCAGACGGCCAGCTGCAAGATCCGATGCTGCAATAATATCGGGCACCATGCCAAAGCCCGCCCCTGAAACAACGGCGCGGCGCATCACTTCCGGGCTATTTGCTTCGATCACAGCTTTAACGGTGACGGCGTATTTTTCCTTTTTGCTGTTTACGAACTGCCAAACATTGCGCGATTTACCGTTGGTATCGATCACGCAAGGTTTGTTGCCCAATTCCTGCGGACTGGCAGGATGGCCATAGGTGTCGATGAGTTTGGGTGATGCGTAAATAGAAACACTAAAATCGCCCAAGCGGCGGGCAATCAACGAGGAGTCTGTCATTTCGGCAACCCTGATTGCCATATCGAAGCCCTCTTCGACCAAATCCACGATCCTGTCGTCGAGAGAAATATCGAGTGCGATATCTGGATATTGTTTTGCAAAATCGACAAAGGCCTGACCGAACACAGAATCGGCCAGTGTGCGCGGGGCTGAAAGGCGAATCCGCCCTGAAACGTTACCGCTTTTCTGGCGCACAATATCTTGTAAATCATCAATATCCCGCAAAATCTCGGTGACCCTTGCGTAATATTCATGCCCGGCTTCTGTCAGCGAAAACTGGCGCGTCGTGCGGTTGATCAACAACGTCGATAAATCGTCTTCGAGCTCCCGGACATATTTTGATAAAAGCGCTTTAGACCTCCCAATACGGCGCGCTGCAGAAGAATAACCTTCCGCTTCAACCACATCTTTGTAAGCCCGCATTCGGGTGAGGGTATCCAAGCCAATCTCCTGCGATCGTCAGAGATCAATAACACAAGTCTTGGTGAAATTATCATCCATTTTACGTCAACGTAAAGAAAGCAATGCGTCAAAACTTTGGGGTGTGAAGATTATAATTGCGTTCTAGCCTTGCGATGCCGGACCAATGGATTCGCGGACAATTAGATCAACAGGCCAAACTTCGCCGTCGGTTGTTGGTGCGTCGATGCCTGCAACCAGACGCTGCATCGCACGCACCCCGGCTGCGCGGATTGATGAGCGGGTGGTCGCCAAAGGTACTCTGAAGTTTTCGGGTTTTAGATACGGAATCACGTCATCATGGGCGAGAAGCGAAACATCACTGCCAATTTTTAGGTTTCTATCATAGATGGCACGCACGGCTCCGAGCGCAATAAAAAGCGATGCGCATAAAATTGCTGTTGGCGCATTTGCCCGATCCAACATTTTGGCTGTTATCCGGTAGCCGTATTCATCTGTCATCTCACCGTTGGTAATTAAAGCCGGGTCCACTTCAATATTGTTCTCGGCTAAAGCATCCATGACGCCCAACGCACGATCATTGGCAAAATTCAAATTGCCGAGGCCATTGATAAAACCAATTTTGCGATGACCCAGACCAATCAAAAGCCGGGCAGCTTCAAAAAAAGCGCCTTTATTATCGATATCGAGAAATGGGTAAAGTTTGCTGCGTGCGCCATCACGGCCGTGAACCATGTAAGGGATATTCAGTTCATCGAGCAATGTGATGCGGTGGTCTGAAATAAATGGCGATGAAAGCAAAATACCGTCAACCTGACCACTTTGCGCTAAACGGCGAAACGTGGCTTCTTCGGTTTCCCGGGTCACGGGGCTTAGCAAGATGTCATAGCCCAAACTCATAGCAGCTTCGCCAACGCCGCTCAAGAATTCGCCGTAATGCGGGTCAGCTGATTGGCCAGCGGCGGTGCGCATGACAACAGCGATAGCGCCAGCCTTGCCGGTGGCCAAACCCCGGGCTGCATGATTGGGGCGATAGCCCATTTGCTGGGCAGCTTCACTCACACGTTGGCGGGTGCGCACGGAAACCTCAGGGTAACCATTTAAGGCACGGCTGACTGTCGTTTGAGACAGCCCGAGATGCTCTGATAACGCTCTTAAATTCATCGGTTCTGCTCTGCTGACTTCAAATTCAAATTTTAAAGCGCTTTCAAAAAATGATCACATTTTGAATTCAGAAGCTATGGGCTGTATAGGATTTCAACCAAGATTTTGCATGAAATTATTGCGAGACGCGAAATAATCAGAAAGAATGATTAAATAAATGCGTAAATTATAAATTTCAATCGATTGAATATTTCCCGCTTGATTTTTTCTCCGAGTTGGCCAAGGTTGTGTTTAAGCCAAAGCGCTTTCAAACTGAGAATTTTCAGGGAGAGGCCAAGGCGAAACTTGGCCGGACTAGCCGGTCAAACTGTACCCGGGAGGATATTCAATGTTCCGTACACTTCTTGCTGGTGCTTCAGCACTCGCGATTTTGACAGGTGCCGCTTCAGCCGAAATGGTTTTCAAACCAGGCGAAGGCGCATTTAACTGGCAAAGCTACAATGATTTTGATGCCAAATATAATCTTGATGGCCAGACCATTAAAATGTTTGGCCCATGGCGCGGCGAAGACCAGAAACTGGTCGAAAATGTTTTGGCTTATTTTACCGCTGCATCCGGCGTTAAAGTTGAATACTCATCGTCGGAAAACTACGAGCAGCAGATTGTTATTGATACTCAGGCTGGTTCGCCGCCCGATATCGCAGTTTTGCCACAGCCCGGTCTGATTGCTGATTTGGCTTCAAAAGGCCTGATTATGCCGCTTGGCGCAGAAACTGAAAAATGGTTGGCTGATAATTATGCAGCAGGTCCATCGTGGGTTAACCTCGGCACCTATAATGGCGCCGACGGCAAGCCCGCACTTTATGCGCTTCCTTACAAAATCGACGTGAAGTCTTTGGTTTGGTATTCACCAGACACTTTCAAAGATGCTGGCTATGAAGTGCCTGCAACTATGGAAGATCTCAAAGCCCTGACCGACAAGATTGTTGCCGATGGCGGCACACCTTGGTGCATTGGTTTGGGTTCAGGCGGTGCAACCGGCTGGCCGGCAACCGACTGGGTTGAAGACATGATGCTGCGCACGCAATCTCCTGAGACCTATGATAAATGGGTCAAAAATGAGATTCCATTCAATGACCCGGCTGTTGTGGCTGCCATTGAAGAGTTCGGCTATTTTGCCCGCAACGATAAATATGTTGCCGGCGGCGCAGCTGCGGTTGCATCAACCGATTTCCGCGATTCACCAAAAGGTCTGTTTTCTTCACCACCACAGTGCTACATGCACCGTCAGGCATCGTTCATTCCAGCATTCTTCCCAGAAGGCACAAAAGTTGGAACAGACGCAGACTTCTTCTACTTCCCAGCCTACGCCGGTAGAGACTTCGGCAAGCCGGTTCTTGGTGCGGGCACACTCGCCTTCATCACCAAAGAAGGTGAAGGCGCACGCGCGTTCATCGAATTCTTGAAGACACCAATCGCACACGAAGTTTGGATGGCGCAGTCTGGTTTCTTGACACCATTAAAATCAGCCAATGTTGAGCTTTATGGCAATGCAGGCTTGAAAAAACAGGGTGAGATTCTGCTTGGTGCAACAACATTCCGCTTTGACGCATCAGATTTGATGCCAGGCGCTGTTGGTGCAGGTTCATTTTGGACAGGCATGGTTGACTACACTGGCGGAAAAGCTGCCGCTGATGTGGCCGCCGGTATCCAAGCCTCTTGGCCAAAGAAATAGGCTAAACGTTTGATAAGCAGGCCGGGTGCACTTGCCCGGCCTGTAAATTGGTATTGAATAAGTTGAACGGCAATAGTTCTGGGAGGGGCGAATGAATCCGGCATTACAGGGTCTCATGACCATTATTATCGGAGTTGGCGGCTGCGTTGGCTATTTCTTTTTCTCAAATATTGTCCTTGATAAATTTATCTTTCCGGCAACCGGCGTTAACGCTGGACGGAACATTAACCGCGCCAATCAGGTTCGCCCATGGCTGTTTTTAGCCCCTGCGATCATCGCACTGGGCGTTTATCTGGCCTACCCGGTTTTTGCGACGCTATGGCTTTCGCTAAACAAAGAATTGCCGGGCAAAGCCTATGAATTTGTGGGCCTTGCCAATTATCAAACCATGTTTGGTGAAACCAAATTTTGGGAATCCATGAAAAATAACATGCTGTGGCTCATATTTGTGCCTGCGCTCTCAACAGCGTTTGGCTTACTGGCCGCGCAACTCACAGATCGTATCTGGTGGGGCAATATCGCCAAAGCGCTGATTTTTATGCCGATGGCAATTTCATTCGTTGGCGCGTCGGTGATTTGGAAACTGATTTACGACACGCGCCCTGACGGAACTGACCAGATAGGTTTGCTCAACGCGGTTTGGCTTAATTTTTCCGGCGGGCCGTTCTCGTTTATTTTCTTGAAAGTTCTGCCCGCATTGCTGCTTCTGGCGTTCGCCGCATTTATGGCTTACGGCGTTTACCTTGCGCTTAAACCTTTGTTTTGGGACACGGATAAACGTGGCAAACCGCAATGGTGGGCTGTTCCGTTGCGTGCCGTAGTGGCACTTGGCTCTGCCTATTTACTGTGGCTTTCACTGAGCTCTGTTTTCAATGTGTTTGGTGCTGAGCTGCCTTATGGCAAAGCACAAACCTGGTTGACGATACCGTTTTGGAACAATTTGTTTCTGATGATCGTTCTTGTGTGGATCCAGTCAGGCTTTGCTATGGTGATCTTGTCAGCAGCACTTCGCGGTATTCCGGAGGAAACCGTTGAAGCTGCCGTCATTGATGGCGCAAATCCGTTTCAGATTTTCTTCAAAATCAAAGTTCCGCAAATCATGACAACTCTGGTTGTGGTTTGGACCACCATTACCATCACCGTTTTGAAGGTCTTCGATATTGTTTTGGCGATGACCAACGGCCAGTGGGAAACGCAGGTTCTGGCCAACTATATGTTCGATAAATTGTTCCGGTCGTTTGACACTGGCGTTGGTTCGGCCGCCGGCATGATTATCATGCTGTTGGTGATGCCAATTTTGGTGTGGAACGTTTATAACGTTCGTAAAGAAATGCGCTGAGGGAGGCGAAAATGACAGGTGCTTCAACACGCAAATCGCCTTTAACATGGGTCGTTCATATTTCGGCTTTGATATTGGTTGCTCTTTGGGTTTTCCCAACATTTGGCTTGCTGGTTTCATCGTTTAGAACCGGCGATCAGATCTCAACGTCGGGCTGGTGGCGTTCTTTAATGACGCAAGAGCAGCAATTGCCTGCTAAACGGGTTGAGGGCCTTGAAACTCAAAAAGATGGCAAGTTTGTTATTGAGGGAAAGCTCTTTGAAAACGCCGGAACAGTAGTCGGCGCCTGGGGTATCAGTTCAAAAGAACCAAGGGCTTTTACTCCCGGTGCAAGCGCCGACCTTGGCGATGGCGTTTCCATCAGCGTTGCCAGTGATGGCAGCTATGTGATGTCGTCAGCCACAACGCTCAAAGACGTGCGGTTGCCGCGCATCTTTACGACCGCACAAACGCCGCCCGACCCGACAATTGATAATTATAATAATGTGCTTTTCAACCCGGAGGCAGGGCAAGGTGTTGGCCAAGCCTTCATCAACACGTTGACGGTGGCCATTCCTGCTACAATCATCCCGATATTGATCGCAGCTTTTGCCGCGTATGCTTTGGCTTGGATGGATTTTCCGGGCCGCGCCTTGTTGGTGGCAGCGGTTGTCGGCTTGCTCGTCGTGCCGCTGCAATTGGCGCTCATCCCATTGTTGCAACTGCATAATGCAATTGGCATCGGCAAAGGCTATATGGGTATTTGGCTGGCGCACACTGGGTTTGGTCTGCCGCTGGCGATTTACCTTTTGCGCAATTACATGATCGGATTGCCGCGCGATATTATTGAAAATGCCCGTGTGGATGGTGCGACGGATTTTCAGATTTTCACCAAAATTATTTTACCGCTGTCGTTTCCGGCACTGGCATCATTTGCGATCTTCCAGTTTTTGTGGACGTGGAATGATCTGCTGGTGGCTCTCGTGTTCCTCGGAGCTGGCGACAAAGAATTGGTGCTGACCGGCAGCCTGGTCAATTTAATGGGCTCGCGCGGCGGTGATTGGGAAATCCTTTCAACCTCGGCCTTTATCTCGATTGCTGTTCCGCTGGTGGTGTTTTTTGTAATGCAAAAATATCTGGTGCGCGGCCTCCTTGCCGGTTCAGTGAAGTAAACCTATGAATGTGAATGTGACCAAAGATATGGCTCAATCAGCAACCGCCATCCGCACTGTTGATGCAGATTGGTGGCGGGGTGCTGCGATTTATCAGGTCTATCCACGGTCATACCAAGACAGCAATGGTGATGGCATTGGCGATCTCAAAGGCATTACACAACGTTTGCCTTATATAGCCTCACTCGGCGTGGACGCGGTATGGATATCGCCGTTTTTCACGTCGCCGATGAAAGACTTTGGCTATGACGTATCTGACTATTGCGACATTGACCCGATGTTTGGCAGGCTGGCTGATTTTGATGCGATGCTGGCTGAGGCCCACCGGCTTGGTCTGAAGATTATGATTGATCTGGTGCTGTCTCACACTTCTGATCAGCATCCGTGGTTTGTGGAAAGTCGGTCTTCAAAATCAAATGCCAAATCAGATTGGTATGTTTGGGCCGAACCTAAGCCCGATGGCACTGCGCCCAATAATTGGTTGTCAATTTTTGGTGGGCCAGCTTGGGAATGGGATTCAACGCGCCGCCAGTATTTCATGCATAATTTTTTGACATCGCAGCCGGATTTGAATTTCCATAATATGGATGTGCAGCAAGCCTTGCTGGATGTGACCAAGTTTTGGTTGGATCGCGGTGTTGATGGATTCCGGCTCGATACGATCAATTTTTATGTTCATGACCGCGAGTTGCGCAATAATCCGCCAATGCCGGAAGGGTTGCGCAACGATACCATTGCGCCAAGCGTGAACCCCTATAATCACCAAGACCATCTCTATGATAAAAACCGTCCCGAAAATTTGGCATTTCTGGAGCGCTTCCGTGCGCTGCTCAACCAATATCCTGCTGCAACGGCGGTTGGCGAAGTTGGCGACGCGCATTTGGGTTTGCAGATTGTGGCCGATTACACCTCCGGCGGCAATAAAGTGCATATGTGCTATGCCTTTGATTTTCTGTCGCCTTCTCCAGTTACGCCAAGCCGCGTAAGCCAAATTGTCAGTGATTTTGGTGCAGCAGCAGTAGATGGCTGGGCGTGCTGGGCGTTTTCAAATCATGATGTGGTGCGCCATGCTTCGCGGCTTGAGGCTGACGGGGCAAGCGCAGGTTGGCCTCGTATGTTGATTGGCCTGTTGGGCGCGCTGCGCGGTTCGATTTGCCTCTATCAAGGCGAAGAACTTGGGTTAGCTGAATCTGATGTCGCGTTCGAAGATCTGCAAGACCCGTATGGCATCCGGTTTTGGCCAAAATTTAAGGGTCGTGATGGCTGCCGCACACCGATGGTTTGGGATAATTCTGCGCCGAACGCCGGCTTTACAAACGGCAAGCCGTGGTTGCCGGTTTCTACGACACATGCTGTGCTAGCGGTAAATGTGCAAGAAGCCGATCAAAACTCAATGCTTAACCATTACCGTGCATTTTTGCATTTTAGGCGTTCGCACCCGTCAATGGTAAAAGGCGAAATCGATTTCATCCACGCCGACGAACAAACGCTGGCCTTTACCCGCACCTCCGGCAATGAAAAAATGCTGTGTGTGTTTAATTTCACCGATCGTTTGCAGACCCTGAAGCTAAACAACGTCAAGGTTCTCGAAGATTTCGAAAACACCGGTTACCACGCCACCCATAGCGGCGGCATAGTTAGCCTTGGTGCTTATGATGCTTATTTTGGACGTGTGGCGTGATCAGCGCTTCCGTCTCAGTTTGAAATTTTCCGGGGAGGGAAATACGATGTCCAGTCTCAGCTTGAAAAAAATCGTCAAGGCTTACGGCGATATTGAAATTCTGCATGGCGTTGATTTGGAGATCAAATCCGGCGAATTTATTGTGTTTGTTGGCCCTTCTGGCTGTGGCAAATCCACATTGCTTAGAACGATTGCCGGTCTTGAAAGCATAACATCCGGCACGCTATCGATTGATGGCGAAGTCGTGAATGATATTCCGCCGTCTAAACGCGGCATCGCCATGGTGTTTCAATCCTATGCGCTTTATCCGCATATGACGGTTTATGATAATATGGCATTTGGCCTTAGGATCGCCAAAAAAACGGCTGCTGAAATTGATGCTATCGTGAAAGACGCGGCTTCAAAATTACAGCTGGAACCTTATCTTGACCGTTTGCCAAAAGCGCTTTCTGGCGGGCAGCGGCAACGCGTCGCCATCGGCCGCTCGATTTGCCGCCAACCGAAAGTATTTTTGTTTGACGAGCCACTGTCGAATTTGGATGCTGCGCTTCGCGTGGCGACCCGTATCGAGATTGCCAAATTGTCTGAATCGATGCCGCAAACCACAATGATTTATGTCACGCATGATCAGGTGGAAGCCATGACCTTGGCAGACCGTATTGTGGTTTTGAAGGGCGGGCATATTGCGCAAGTGGGTTCACCGATGGATCTCTACCATAAGCCCGATAATTTGTTTGTGGCCCAATTTATCGGTTCACCGGCGATGAACGTTGTACCGGGCGTGATCACAGCAACCGGCAACACCACCAGTGTCAGCGTGACTGGCCACGGCACAATTGTTTTGCCAGTTAAAACAGAAGCTGCCCACAAGGGCACTGAGGTAAAAGTGGGTGTGCGCCCCGAAGACTTGCGCCCGACGACAAATGCCAAAGATATGCTGCTATCAGCCAAATTGGATTTGGTAGAGAAACTTGGCGAAGTGACCCTTGCCTATTTCTCTAACGGTACCGCGGAACCTTTGGTTGCCAAAATGCCGGGCGATATTGTGATTGAACGCGGCACCAATGCCGCATTTACGGCCGACGCCGCCAAGGTGCATTTGTTCACCAAAGAGGGCTTGGCGATACGGTGATTGCGACGTCACCAGTCTCAAAATTTAGTCATTCCCGCAATGAATGCGGGGATGACCAACTTCCAAGCACAATGTCTTTCAGCGTCCGCGCGACCTCGGGTCGAGCGCATCACGTAGGCCGTCGCCGATATAATTCACGCTGAGTACTGTCAGCGAAATGGCCAGCCCTGGCCACATGACGCGCGACGGGTGAAGCTGCATATACTCAACGCCATCATAAAGAAGGCGGCCCCATGTCGGGAAATCCGGCGGAAAGCCAAGGCCCAAAAACGATAACACGGATTCAGTGATGATTGCGGTTGCTATTCCAAGAGTCGCCGCCACCATAATAGGTGACACCACATTGGGAAGGATATGCCGCAAAATCATCCGGGATGGCGTGGTGCCAATCGAGCAGGCTGCGAGGACGAACTCGCGCTCTTTAATGGCCAGAACTTCGCCGCGCACAATGCGGGCAGACTGCATCCAAGAGGTGACACCGATGGCAAACACCACCAAAATAAAAGTGCCGGTTTCGGGCCCAAGCGTTGCTGCCAAGCTGTCCCTGAACAGCAGCATCATCACCAGCAACAATGGCAGCAGCGGCAGCGACAAAAATAGATCGGTCATCCGCATGAGAATGCCGTCAAGACGCTTGAAATAGCCGGAAATCACGCCGATCGTTGCGCCGATCAAAATTGAAATCAACATCGCCACCATGCCAACCAGCAGCGACACCTGCCCGCCCGCCATAACGCGCGCCAGCATGTCGCGGCCCAGTTGATCGGTTCCCAGCGGATGGCCCCACATAGGCGATTTATTGCGGCTCAGCATCATTTGCGCCGCGTCCGGGTTGACGAAATTGGGGTCGATCCGCCACAGCAACGGGCCAATTGCCACAAATAAAATCAAGCCAATCAGGATGCATAGTCCAAACATCGCGCCGGTATGCGATTTGAACTGACCCCATACATCACCCCATTGGCTGGAGGGTTTTTCCGTAACCTTCACCGCCGCGTCAGTCATAGCGAATTCTCGGATCGAGAAGGCCATAGAGGATGTCGGCAATCAGATTGAAGGCCACAATCAGAAACGCAAAAATAAACGTCAATGTTTGAATCATCGGTAAGTCATTGGCATGAATGGCGTTGATAAGGCCTGCGCCAATGCCGTTTATTTTGAACACCTGCTCAGTGATAATTGCTCCACCAAAAATAGTCGGGATGCCAATGGCAATCACGGTGACAACAGGTATGAGGGAATTGCGCAAGACATGTTTTAGAACCACTGTTTTTTCGCCCAAGCCTTTGGCGCGTGCGGTGCGCACATAGTCTAAATTGAGGTTTTCAAGCGTTGAAGCCCGCATATAACGGCTGATTTCAGCGGCGTTAAACAGGCCCAGCACCATCACCGGCAGCACCATTTGCCGAACCTGTTTCCAGAAGCTGGCCCAATCGGTGACTTGCAGCGTGGTGTCGTAGATCGACGGGAACCATTGCAAATTGACCGCGAAAATAACGATCAATAAAACGCCAGTGAAAAATGTCGGCACCGAATACCCAACCATGGCAATGAAAGTACCAATCTGGTCGAACCATGAATATTGCCGATAGGCCGAATACATGCCGATAGGAACCGCAATCAAAACACCCACCAGATAGGCGGTGCCGATGACGATCATAGTTTGTGGAATGCGTTCAACAATCAGGTTGAACACCGGCCCACGCGTTTGATAGCTTATGATACGTTGTAGGCCTTCAGCATGCATCGTGCCGAACAAATAATCATAAAATATCAACGGCTCGACATAAAAAAATTGTTTCAGCCATAGGCCATATCGCACCATCACCGGCTGGTTTACACCCATGGCTTCGAGGATTTTGGCGCGCACTTCGGGCGAGATCGTCAATGGAATTTCAGACGCCGGGCTGCCCGGTGCAAAGTCAACAATTAGAAAAATGACAAGGCTGATCAGCAGCAAGGTCGGGATGGCAATCAACAGCCGACGCAAGATGTAAGTCAGCATGATGCGATCCGCCAGTGCGTTGAAGGGTCAAGTATGAAATGGGGTTTCTGCTGCATATGAAAAGCGCCGGAGCATGGGCTCCGGCGCAAATCTATTTGGGTTATTTGGCGCGTGACCAATCAGACGCATTCCACAATTCAGAATCCCAGGTGTTGAGCACAACACCGGCAAGCGTATTGGAATGGGCAGACAAGCGTCCACGGTCGGCCAACGGCACGATAACCATCGAGTCTTTGGTCAGCATATCATTGAGCTTTTTCGCCAGTTCGCCGCGTTTGGCCATATCTTGGGTTTTGCCAAGTTCGGCAACCATGGCGTCATAGGCCGGGTCACAGAAACGGTTGATGTTTTCACCTTGCCATTGGTTGGCCGGGCTTGGAATTTTATTGCAGAGATAACCGGCCAAATATGGCTCTGGATCAGTGCCATCAAAGTTGTTGGCATACATTTCAACGTCGGCATAAAATTTCTGGAAAGTATCCGGTGAACCGGCATCACCGCCAAAATAAACCGAAGCATCAATGGCTTTGAGTTCAACTTCAACACCGATAGAATTCCACCAGCCTTTGACAAGCGCCTGAAAATCCTGACGCACAGGGTTGACGGATGTTTGATAGAGCAGTGACAGTTTCTTGCCGTCTTTATCCAAAATGCCATCGGCATCGCTGTCTGCCCAACCGGCTTCGGCGAGTAATGCTTTTGCGCCATCAATGTTCTGGGGGATACAACCAGTATTGTCAGAAGCAAAAATTGCCGGAGATGGAACCAGATTGCACGTCGGGCGGGCCGCTTCTCCATAGCCAACGGCAACCAAAAGTGTGCGGTCAATGGCCATTGAAAGTGCGGTGCGCACTTTAATATCCGACAAAATCGGGTGCGGATGCTTAACCGTTGAGCGTTCGCCTTCCGGCAAAGCAGCTGACGGGTCGGTCAAGTTCATCTCAATGCGTTCAACCAAGGTGCCGAATGCGTTGACGAAAACGCCTTTGCCGCCAGCCTTCATTTGGGCCTGCAAATCGGGGTTGATTTGGGTGTTCCACGCATAATCAACTTCACCGGTTTCCATTACGGCACGTGCAGCCGCCGCGGCATCGCCGCCGCCTTTGAGTGTCATGGTCGCAAAAGCAGGTTTGGCAGGGTCACGGTAGTTCGGGTTTGCAGCAAGCGACACGACATCGTTTACTTTGAAATCGGTGACCATGAACGGGCCGGTGCCGATTGGCTTGTTATTTTGTTCGGTGCAGGTTGAAGCGGCAACGCCGAGACATTTCTCAAACTGGGCTTTTTGGATGATCGGCGACGTGCCGCCAACAAAGGCTTGATAAGGGTTTGGCTTAGGTGCTTTGAATTTTACAATTACGGTTGCTGCATCCGGGGTTTCAATGGAGGCAATGCCCTCATAACGGCCGCCCTGTGCGCAGCCGCCTTCAGGCGCGGTGCAATAATCATGGCTGAATTTAACGTCTGCTGACGTTATAGGTGAGCCATCAGACCATTTGAGGTCGGGCTTTAGCTTCCATGTGATGGAGGTGAAATCAGCGGCAACGCCGCCATTGGCCACGGTTGGCACTTCAACGGCAAGGCGCGAGAACACATCGCCATTCTGGTCAAAGCCTGCGAGTGGCTCGAGAACCAACGATGCCGCCTCAACATCTTTTGTGCCGCCGGACAAATAAGGGTTCATACCGGATACTGCCTGCCAATAGAGCACGTTGACATTGCCGTCCGCGCCACGTTCGGCAAAAGCTTGGGGCGCAAGCGCTATCAGCGCGGCAGCTCCGAGAAGCATGGTTTTAAGTTTCATTATTGAAATCTCCCTTTTTGATGGTCGGTTGGCGTCTTTGTTTTTGTCCGGTGCCAGTATCCTGTCGGATCTTGTCACCATGATAACTTTAATTCATCCCATATGGCCGCGAAAAGCAAGCGTGACAGTTCACCTTAACGTAAGGTTATGTCACTTGCGGCTTCTGGCCATCCACAACGGCGTTTGACACAAGGCGTGAAACCCGCGCAAAGTTCTATTTTTGTAAGGAAGGCGCAATCGATATGGTGCAAATGCCGCTGGTGGCGATTTCAGGTTTGCGCGTAGAATTTGAAACGCGCGGCGGCACTGTTGCCGGTGTTGAAGATGTATCTTTTCACATCAACCCCGGCGAAACGGTTTGCGTGGTGGGCGAATCCGGCTCCGGCAAATCGGTCACCTCAATGTCTGTAATGCGGCTGATTGATTACAGCGGCGGCAAAATTGCCAAGGGTTCGATCTTATTCACCAGCAAGGATGGCGCGCAAACCAACCTTGTTGATGTTGATGCCAGTGCAATGCGCCACACACGCGGACGCGATATCGGCATGATTTTTCAAGAGCCGATGACCTCGCTCAACCCGGTTTTCAAAATTGGCGAACAATTGATCGAGGGCCTGCGTGAGCACGAAGGTCTGTCGCGAACAGATTGTGAAAAGCGCGCGATTGAATTGTTGCGCGAAGTGCGCATCCCCGAACCTGAGCGGCGCCTTGGCCAATATCCGCATGAGCTTTCCGGCGGCATGCGGCAACGTATCGTGATTGCGATGGCGATGGCCTGCAAGCCTAGACTTTTGATTGCCGATGAGCCGACAACCGCATTGGATGTCACCATTCAGGCTGAGATTTTAGCGCTGATCAACCGGCTTAAACGCGAAACCGGTATGGCGGTGATGTTCATCACCCATGATATGGCAGTTGTGGCGCAAATGGCCGACCGCGTTGTGGTGATGTATAAGGGCCGCAAGGTTGAAGAGGGCCCGGTCGAAGAGATTTTTGCCGCGCCAAAGCATGATTATACCAAGGCGCTGCTGGCTGCCGTGCCGCGTTTGGGTGAGATGACAGGTAAGGCGTCGCCTGAGCGATTCAGGTTGATTGGTGACGTGGAAACCGGTGCCAATGCGCCGGTGCTCGCAGATGCCCGTGTGCTACTCGATGTTAAAAACCTTATGACGCGATTTCCCGTCAAGAAGGGTTTATTTCGCCGCACGGTTGCCAATGTGCATGCCGTTGAAGATGTATCTTTCAGCTTGAAATTTGGGCAAACCTTGTCGTTGGTTGGTGAGAGCGGTTGTGGTAAATCCACCTGCGGTCGCTCGATTTTAAGGTTGATTGAGCCCTTGTCCGGCAAAGTGTCGCTGGATGGTGTCGATGTGGCAAGCCTTAATGATAATGAATTGCGCTTAGCGCGGCGCGATATGCAGATGGTTTTTCAAGACCCGTTTGCCTCGCTCAATCCGCAAATGCGATTGATGGATCAAGTAGCTGAGCCGCTGCTGAACTTTGGCGTTGGCAATGCTCATGAGCGGCAAGACCGCGTGGCGCAACTGTTTGACCGGGTAGAGTTGCCGCGCTCATTTATGAAGCGGTTCCCGCATGAACTTTCCGGCGGCCAGCGCCAGCGTATCGCAATTGCACGGGCTTTAGCACTCAACCCGAAATTGATTATTGCCGATGAGGCCGTGTCGGCGTTGGATGTTTCCGTGCAGGCGCAAGTGCTTAACTTGTTTTTGGAATTGCAGGCCGAGCTTGGGGTCTCAATTTTATTCATCAGCCATGATATGGCGGTTGTAGAGCGCGTTTCGCACAATGTGGCGGTGATGTATTTGGGACGCATTGTTGAACTCGGCACTCGCGCTCAAGTGTTTGAAAACCCGTATCACGCCTATACGCAATCGCTGCTTAAGGCCATTCCGGTTGCTGATCCGACAAAGCGCAAAAATGAGAGCGAATTGAACTTCAAGCCAATCCCGTCGCCGATTTTCCCTATTGGTTATGAGCCAAAGCCCTCGATTTATGATGAAGTTGAGCCGGGGCATTTTGTGCTACAGCAGGTTTAAGTTTTGCAATTGCAGCCCTATAATCAAGGTATTATTTTAGCGCTAAATGCGCAGGAGTTTTCAAAATGCCCATCAAAAACCGCATTGCAGAAATGCACGATGAAGTCACCGCTTGGCGGCGCGATTTGCATGAGCATCCGGAACTGTTGTTTGACACGCACCGCACGTCAGCCGTGGTGGCAGACAAGCTCAAAGAATTTGGCTGCGATGAGGTTGCTACCGGCATCGGGCGCACCGGCGTTGTCGGGGTGATTAAGGGCCGCGCGGACACAAAAGGCCGCGTTGTTGGCCTTCGCGCCGATATGGATGCGCTGCCGATTTTTGAGGCGACCGGTTTGCCATACGCGTCAAAAACCTCCGGCAAAATGCATGCTTGCGGCCATGACGGACACACTGCCATGTTGCTTGGTGCGGCCAAATATCTCAGCGAAACCCGCAATTTTGACGGCACCGTTGTTGTGATTTTCCAGCCCGCCGAAGAAGGCGGCGGCGGCGGGCGCGAAATGGTCAATGACGGCATGATGGAACGTTTCAACATTCAAGAAGTTTACGGCATGCACAATATGCCTGGTCTGCCGATAGGCCAGTTTGCTATTCGCTCTGGCGCGTTTTTTGCTTCAGCTGACCAGTTTGTCATTGATGTTCAAGGCCGGGGCGGGCACGCAGCAAAGCCCAATGAGGCAATAGATACAACCTTGATTGCCAGCCATATCGTTGTTGCGTTGCAAATGGTGGCGTCACGCATCATTGATCCTGTCAAAGCCGTTGTGGTATCGGTGACTTCGTTTGTCACTGAAAGTCAGGCGCATAATGTGATCCCCGAGCACGTTAAGCTAAAAGGGACCGTGCGCACGCTTGACGCCGATGTACGCGATCTGGCTGAAGCGCGCGTGATTTCAATTGCCGAAGCCACCGCTGCCGCGTTTGGTGCAAAGGCAAAAGTCACTTATTCGCGTGGCTATCCGGTGATGGTCAACGCGACACGCGAAACTGGTTTTGCAGCAGAAGCCGCCGCCAAAGTTTCCGGCCAGTTTGTTGATGTTAATTCGCCATCCATCATGGGCGGCGAGGATTTTGCCTATATGCTCAACGCACGGCCCGGTGCCTATATTTTGATGGGCAATGGCGACACTGCGGGGCTGCATCACCCAGAATATAATTTTGATGATGATGCGATACCAATGGGTGCCAGCTGGTGGGCGGAAATGGCGGAAAGTAGAATGCCGGTTGGGTGAATACGGCAGCCGCCGGTTTTGGGAATTAGTCACCCCCGCCTCTTTTTTTGTGAGGGGGCCAGACTTTCTTCTAAACTACCAAAATCCGAAACACGTCTGGGTCCCCGCAATAAATGCGAGGATGACTATGATCTGATATTTCGCCGCCGCAGCCGCAGCCACAAGTCGGCAAGGTGAGCCACAAAACCAAACGATAGAAACACCAATATCCAAACCGGGTTTGCGTCACGCATCGCCGCGAGCAATGCGCAGAGCATGGCAATGCCGGAAACTGCGTTCGGGATCATCAAGGCCGGGCCAGATAATTTGCGTCCGAACCATATGAATACAGTCAGTTCACCAACCAAAATAAAAATGGAAATCAGCGCGACCAAGCCGTCATTAGTGAAAAACGCAACGATTGAATTTAGCATCTCGGGTCAAGCGTTTTTAGGACTGAAGCCCAAGAGCGTACGAACGTCTTTCACAAATACGCGCAGTTGCGCACGCCAATCGCGTTTGGAAATTTTCTTATTGAGATAGCTTTCCCACGTCAGGCGCTGCACATCGGGGTCATCGCATAGCTTCACAAATTGTTCACGGCTTTTGTCATTTCGATACCAAATGGCTTGGAGCACACCGAGAATGAAAAACACTTTGCCGTGGGTTTTCATGAATTTTTTGCGGGCATGTTTAAGCGCGCCCGCTTTTCCGGTCGCCAAAAATTCAGCTGTGGCTTCAGCGCAAAGCTCGCCCGCCAGCATGGCATAATAAATGCCTTCGCCAGATGAGGGTGCAACCACACCGGCGCTGTCACCGGCGAGCAAAACGGCTTTGCCATCATCCCAGCGGCGCAGCGGTTTAAGCGGTAATGGCGCGCCTTCTTTGCGGATGGTTTTAGCATTAGCTAAACCGGCGCGCTCACGGAGAATGCGGGTGGCCTCTTTCATATCAAAGTCTTTATGCGCGGTGCCAACACCGATTGAGGCTTGGCCTCCATGCGGGAAAACCCAGCCGTAAAAATCAGGTGAAATTTTTCCTTCATAAATCACGTCGCAGCGGGCAGGGTGGTAATTTTCGGTGTCACTGGTAAGCGGGGCCTCAACGACTTCATGGTAGGCGAGCACGTATTTCGGCGTTTTATTGGGGCCAAGGGCGGCTTTTCGCACAGGCGATTTTGCGCCGTCTGCCCCAATGATGGCGCGGGCTGTGTAAGTGACGGCTTCATGCTCAGCGGTTTTAGCTGCAAAATGCGCAACCACAGCGCCGTCGTCGCGGTAATCGAGCGATTTGAATGTGCCGGTGAATTTGGTGGCTCCCGCTGCATAGGCGCGTTCCCGCAAATAGGGGTCAAACGTATCGCGGTCGACCATGCCGACATAGCCGATGTCGCCAATGGCCATATCGATGAATTTGCCAGAAGGCGCAATCATACGGGCTGCGCCGATGCGGGCTTTGATCTGGCTCTCATGGATATTGAAATCGCGGATGGCTTTGGTGGGTATCGCGCCGCCACAGGGTTTTACGCGGCCCTCGCGATCAACAAGCAAAACCTTTCTGCCGCGCAGTGCCAGCCATTCGGCGGCAATTGCTCCAGATGGTCCGCCGCCAACGACAATCACATCAAAATCCGTAGCGGCTTGATTTTTTTTGGCCATCATTTACTCCGCCGGTTGCAGCGTTAAAGAGGATTGAAATTGTGGGTTTGGTGCATTTGCACCCGAATTTGTATCCGAATTTGCACCCGGGTTTGTACCCGAGTTTGCACCCATGCTGATGCGAACGGCGATGATTGCACTGACGACGAACAGACACGCTTCGACGCCGAAAACGAGGGCATAAGAAAACGGAACATTTCCGGTTATGGCCTGTGTCACACTAACGCCAACTGTGCCACTAAAGCCCCCAAGGCCAAAAGCGATGGCTTGCGCTGCACCCCAAACGCCCATCCTTATTCCTTCGGCGTCGCCGTTTTTGTTGCCTTGTCCAGCAAGTGTCATCATTGCACCAATAGCAGCGATGGAAAACATGCCATTGAAAAAACCGAGTGCCATGACGTTGGCCTTAAGCGGCCAAAAGGCTGTTGCGCTGGCAGAGGCAGCAATGCCTGTCAAAGCCAACGCTGAACCAAGGCAGCCAACGATTGTGAAGCCCTTAAGCAGTTTGGGATTACGCCCAAAAGGCATAGTGCCAATAAGACCGACCAGAACCATGCCAATCAAAATGCCGCCGTGCTGCGTGCCAGAAAGGCTGGTGGTTTGTCCGGGCGTAAAGCCAAACAGCAGGCCGGCGAAAGGCTCTAGGATCAAATCCTGTGTGGAATAGGCCAGCATTGAGAGAAAGATGAAAATTGTGAAAAGCCGTGCTTCATTGTCAGCCCAAGTCTCGCGCAGCCGGTTGGCAAAACTTGTCGAAGCTTGTTGATGCTTGATTTCTTGCGCAACTGCGATGTTGGTTTTTTCAAGCCGGAACAACGCTAAAGCCGTGAGAGAAATGGCAATTGCGCCAGTAATCGCCGTGATTATGATCAGTCGCTGATGCGAATAGGGATCAAGCAATTTACCGGTTGTTGCCGCGGTGATCACGATACCGGCGATCATCATAATCCAGACAATTGTTGCGGCGGCAGGTCGTTTGGCTGCAGGTGTGCGATTTGCGAGCAAGGCTAGCAGCGAAGTGCCCGCCGCTCCGATGCCCATGCCAATTAGGATGTAAGTCGCGCAGGCTAGCCCAAAGCCAGTCCAGAAGTGAGTGCCGATGATCAGTGTGGTTGAAGCTGCGCCAGTGCCAGCAAAAGCCAGCAAAGCGGTGCCACCGACGATCCAGTGACTGCGTTTTGTTTTGCTGATATCGGAGCCATGGCCAAACAGTGGCCGTGAGAGTTGCACGGCATAATGCAGGCCAACAAGAAACCCTGGAACGATTGCTGCAAGCGATAATTCCACCACCATCACGCGGTTGAGCGTTGAGGTTGTCAACACCACCATAGCGCCCAGACAGGCTTGCACCAGACCAAGGCGCATAATCGAAAGCCAGCCGAATTGTTGAGCGTTCATCTGATCAACCCCGTGATTGAGGGTAAGGCCGTCGCTGTCACCATCATGCCGGTGACATAAAGCAAAACGCCAAAGGCGCTGACACCAAGCGCGCGTTCAACAGGTTTGCGGCTGAACCAGTATAACAATGCCGCTTGCGCCAAAACCAAAATGCAAACCGCTAATGCATGGGCGGGTTTGCTCCAATTGACGAGCAGTGCAATAACGGCAGCCTGTGCGCTCAGCATTGAAAACGCTGTCCAATCTGCCGCGCCGCGCGCGCCCAGCTGTACAGGCAGACTTCCAACGCCCAACTCTGTGTCGCCTTTGATGGCTTTGAAATCATTGAGCGTGAGAATGCCGTGAGCGCCAAAACCATAGAGAAATGCCATGACGCAGGTTTGCCATGAGGGCAGAACACCTAAAGTTGCAGCAGCGGCGGTAAACCATGGCAGGCTCTCGTATGAAAAGCCCACGGCACCATTTCCAAACCAGCCGTTGAGTTTCAGCCGGAAGGGCGGTGCGCTATAGGCCCAAGCGGCGGCAAGGCCAACAAGCGTAGCCAAAAACACCCAAAGGCCAAGTGTGACTGCAAAAGCTGCCGAAATGAATGTGCCTGCGATCGCAACATAAAGCCCCCAGCGGCCGGGCATACGGCCCGACGGAATAACGCGGTTTGGCTCATTGATGGCATCCACATGGCGGTCGAACCAATCATTGACCGCTTGGCTGGTGCCGCAAACCATTGGGCCTGCAAGAACAACACCGCCAATGACATAAGCCAAACGATCTGTGTGGAGGCCGCCTGCAAATAGACCGGCTGAGACGGCACCGCAAAAATAAGCCCACATCGGCGGAAACCATGTGACAGGTTTGAGCAGCTCCAGCACAGCTTTCGCAGACGGCGCGGCGCGGCCTTTCGGGGCGACTTTTAATTTGGTTGCAGGAGCGATCACCATCTCAGGATGCTAGACGTGTCGTTTGAGAGGTGTCAATTCGACTAGACGATTAGAAATGTCTAATAAAGATTAGGAAAGAGGATCAGACCTCAAAATCCTCAAGGCCGTAACGCTTCAATTTCATATAAAGACTTTGGCGGCTGAGGCCGAGTAGATCAGACGCCGATGCGCGGTTGTTATTTGTTTGGCGCAGCGCTGCTTCGATGCACATTTTCTCAATCACGTCGGCGGCATCGCGTATCAAATCTTTGAGGGGCACGCGGCCGACCATGGCTGCAAAATCAGTAGACGAGCCGACTTCGCCGGAATGCTGCAATTTGAAATGAGTATCAGTCTTGGCGTTCTCGGTAATTGAAACGACAATGCGTTGGGCGTTGTTACTGGCATAAACCGAAGCTGACAGAACCACAGGCACAGAGTTGCCCTGCGCATCATTGAGAACAGACGAAAACCGGCGCACGCTGCCCAGTTTTTTAAGGCGCGCAATCAAAACAGACATATCGACCGATGAAGCCCCAAGCCAATCGGCAATGCCGCGCCCGATTGCCTGAGTCTTGCCGGTGAGGCCTGCCAAGTCGGCAAAATGGTTATTCACTTCTACAATTGTGCCATCGTCTTCGAGAAGCACGCAGGCTTCGGGCAAAATATCCATGGCCATGGCTTCTAAAGGCCTATCATGCGGCTTTTGATCGGTGCCCATTGCGCTGCCCAAAGACACAATCAAATTGACCACGCTGGTTTCGCGGAACGGCCTGATATTGACCCGCACAGAAGTGCCATTCCCCAGTTTGGCATTGAGGCTTGTCGCCTGTCCGGAAAAGCGGGCGCTGGTCATTAATTCGGTTACATTGGTTTTGTCTGCGCTATCAAAGAAGCTGCCAATGCTGGTGCCTTCCAGCTTGCGCTCTGCAATTCCTAAAACGGCAGCAGCTGCGGGGTTGGCGTCTGCAATCCGCAAATCTGCACCATTAATGACCAGAACAGGCCATTCAGCCAGTTTGAACTGCGCACGGTAGCGGGCTGCCTTTTCGGCCACATCGCGGTTGCGGCGTTCAAGATCAATCTGTGTATTAATAAGTTGCTGTTGCATTTCAACTTGGCGGCGCAGTTCTGTGCCAAGCGCAATCGTACCCGCCAAGCCTTCGGCATGAACCAAAATATACTCAACCGGTAAATCGTCCATACCGGCAAAGCGGTGATTGACTTGACGACGGCGGGTCAACGGCTGTTCTTTGGTTTCGGCCAAAAGCTCGATAATCTTTTGTTTGCTTTCGGGCGTGACTGTTTCCGTAAAATTCTTGCCAAGCCAAGTGTCTGCACCAAACGCCATCATTTCAGGGCTGCGGTAAGCAATATCAAGAATGCGGCCATCTTCGCCAAGAACCATGGCAATTGAGCTGCCAGCAGATACCAACTGGCCAATTGCTGAAGCTGAGAGACGCCCGAAAACATCTTGTGCGCTGCTGAATGAACGATAGCTTTCGCGTGTCACATTAATATCCATACCGACCAAAGGCCAAAGTTACAGAGTTATGCCGTCATGTTTGCCCGAAAACGCAGGAAAAAATGGCTAGCGTTGAGTTTTAGCCGACATGTTTATTCCCAATTAAAAAGCTGCCCGGCACAATTTGCAGCTTCAAAAAGCGACACGATTTTTGCTGTCATCTACGACTACTGTAAAGCCTATTACACGTCAAAAGAAATTGACACTTTCTGATACGTCGCGTTAATTTGGCTGAGGCCCGCAGAGGCCAAGGGGAGTTTACGTGACTGGTATTGTACAAAGCCGACAGATGTTTGTGGGGCGCGCTTCTGACGCCACTGATAAATCTGCACGCGTTGGCCTTTATACGCCGGAAGAACGTATCCGCCGCGACAATAGCGTTTGGACCCTCGTGCAGGGCGTGCTCGCGCCATTTCAGTTTTTGGTGTTTTTAATCAGTCTTGGCTTGATTTGCCGATTTTTAACAACCGGTGAAGGCTTGGCGGCAGCCAATCTTTCTATTGTCGCCAAAACACTGACGCTTTACACCATCATGGTAACCGGCGCGATTTGGGAAAAGGTCGTTTTTGGCAAATATCTGTTTGCGCCCGCTTTCTTTTGGGAAGATGTGGTTTCAATGGGCGTCATTGCCCTTCATACCGCTTATCTGTTGGCGCTTTATACCGGCGCGCTCACGTCTCACCAAATGATGGCTTTGGCGTTGGCGGCCTATGCGACTTACTTTGTCAACGCAGTCCAATTTATTTTGAAGCTTCGGCGCGCGCGTTTGCAAGCTGCTTCACTTAAAGGTGGCGCAGCATGAACGAGATTGTGCGCAGTGTCACAGTTGCTGATCTTGGTTGCGGTGCGCAGCCGGTTTTGCGTGAGCGCGGCCAGCACGAAGTGTTTTGCGGGCTAACGTCGATCATCTGGCTGCACCGTAAAGTGCAGGACGCATTCTTTTTGGTGGTTGGCTCGCGCACCTGTGCCCATCTCATACAATCTGCTGCCGGTGTGATGATTTTTGCTGAGCCGCGTTTTGCCACCGCCGTAATGGAAGATAAGGATCTGGCCGGTCTTGCCGATATGAATGACGAGCTTGATGCCGTTGTTGCACGTCTCCTTGCCCGCCGACCCGATATTAAGATGCTGGTGTTGGTTGGCTCCTGCCCGTCGGAAGTGATCAAGCTGGATTTGCCGCGCGCGGCCAAACGCATGGATGCGGCCTATAAAAACCAGTGCCGCGTTTTGGCTTATTCAGGTTCTGGTATTGAAACCACATTCACGCAAGGCGAAGATAACTTTCTGGCGGCACTGGTGGCAGAATTGCCTGCGGTAACAATCGATCAACCGCCGCATTTGATTATTGCTGGAACGTTGGCTGATGCGGTTGAAGACCAGTTCCGGCGGATGTTCACAGCTTTTGGCATTACCAATGTCAGCTTTTTGCCGGGCCGCAATGCAGCGTCAATGCCGGCGATTGGCGCAAACTCACATTACATTTTGGCGCAGCCTTATTTGGGCGCAACCGCAACAGCTCTTGAACGGCGCGGCGCAAACCGGATTGCAGCGCCGTTCCCATTGGGTGAGCGCGGCACGACTGATTGGTTGCAGGCGATTGCCACACGGTTTGGCACTTCAGACGGAGTGTTCAATGCCGCAACTGAGGCTGGCCGCGCTCGTGCTAAACGTGCGGTTTCAAATTATACTGACCGCCTTTCGGGCAAATCTGTTTTCTTCTTTCCGGACAGCCAAATGGAGCCATCTCTGGCACGGTTTTTGATTGAAGAAACCGGCGCAAGCGTTGTTGAAATTGGAACGCCATTTTTGCACCGCACGCATTTAGCCGAAGAATTGGCGCGTTTGCCTTCCCATATTCAAATGAGCGAAGGCCAGGATGTTGATAATCAGCTTGACCGCGCACGGGCTGCCAAGCCTGATTTGATCATTTGCGGCATGGGCCTTGGTAACCCGTTGGAAGCCGAAGGGTTGACCACAAAATGGTCCATTGAATTCGCGTTCACGCCAATCCAAGGCTATGAGCAGGCTGGCGATCTTGCTGAATTGTTCGCCCGACCTATCAACCGCAAACGCGCACTCAGAATGAACCAAACGGAGGCCGCAACATGCAGCTGACGGTTTGGACATATGAAGGCCCGCCGCATATTGGCGCCATGCGGATCGCCAATTCAATGCGCGGTTTGCATTACGTTCTGCATGCGCCGCAGGGCGATACCTACGCTGATTTGCTATTCACCATGATTGAGCGCAACGACCACCGCCCGCCGGTGACCTATACCACATTTCAGGCACGGGATTTGGGGTCGGATACCGCCGAGATTTTCAAAACCGCATGCCGTAATGCTGCGACACGCTTCAAGCCGCAGGCGATGATTGTGGGTTCGTCGTGCACCGCTGAATTGTTGCAAGATAATCCGGGCGGGTTGGCAAAAACCCTTGGGTTGGCGATGCCAGTGATTGCGCTCGATCTGCCGTCGTATCAGAAAAAAGAATGCTGGGGCGCAGCTGAAACATTGTATCGCCTGATCCGCGCTTTTGCCGCACCGCGCGCCGAAGGCGTGGTTCCAGCCAAGAACCGCTGCAATATTTTGGGGCCATCATCGCTCGGTTTCCGCAACCGCGATGATATTGTTGAAATCCGCAAATTGCTCGAAGCCATGGGCGTAGAGATCAATGTGGTTGCCCCGCTTGGCGCAAGCCCGCATGATTTAACGCGGCTCGGCGACGCCTCATTCAACGTGCTCTTATACCCTGAAATTGGCGATGCCTCAGCGCGCCACCTGGAAAAATTCTACGGCCAAAAAACAGTGCGCACTGTGCCAATTGGTGTTGGCGCAACCAAAGACTTTATCCGCGAAGTCGCCGCCCATATTGGCACGGACGCGGACGCGTTTTTGGAAACCCAATCGGAGCGTTTGAGCTGGTATTCTCGCTCGATTGACTCGACTTACCTCACAGGCAAACGCGTTTTCATCTTTGGTGATGCAACGCACGCTGTTGCCGCTGCGCGCATTGCCACCGAAGAGCTCGGCTTTATCGTCTGCGGACTTGGCACTTACGCGCGTGAATTTGCCCGCGATGTGCGCGAAGCTGCTGCAAAATATGGCGTTGAGCCGCTGATCACCGATGATCATCTGTTGATCGAAGATGCCATTATTGCTGCGCAGCCAGAATTGGTTTTGGGCACGCAGATGGAGCGCCATGTTGCCAAACGCATGCGCATTCCATCAGCCGTGATTTCAGCGCCGGTGCACGTGCAGGACTTCCCGGCGCGCTATTCTCCGCAAATGGGTTTTGAAGGCGCCAATGTTATTTTTGATACATGGGTTCACCCGTTGATGATGGGGCTTGAAGAACATTTGCTCGGCATGTTCCGCGATGATTTTGAATTTAACGATGGCGCAACTGCCTCGCATTTGAACCATAGCGGCAAAGCCAAGCCGGAAGCTCAAACTGCAACTATTGAAGCCGCTCCGTCCCTCACTTTAGCCGAAGAGGCCGTGCTGTCATGGACCTTAGAAGCTGAAAAAGAACTCAGAAAAATACCGTTTTTTGTGCGCGGAAAAGCACGCAAAAACACTGAACGTTTTGCCACTGAACGCGGGTTAACGCCCATCACCGTTGAGATGTTGTACGATGCAAAAGCCCATTTCGCCCGCTGAGATCAAGGCCATTACCGATGCCGGCCTGCGCTCGACGCAGGTCAGGGTGGTGATTGTCACGCTTGATGCGCATATGGCAAGCGCGGCCACGCGTGCCAATGCCAGCTTGATGCGGGATTTGCCCGGTGTTTCGCTGCGTTTGCATTCAGTGACGGATTGGGCGGCCAGCGCTGAAGCCCATGCGCAATATGAGCGCGATGTTGCGAGCGCAGATGTCATTATTGCATCGATGGTTTTCACCGAAGAGCATGTCGCATTGGTAAAGCCCGCTCTTGATGCACGGCGCGAAACTTGCGACGCTATTGTGTGCTGCATGTCAGCCCCGGAAATCGTCAAGCTGACACGTATCGGTCAGTTCTCAATGGCGCAGCCTGCCAGCGGCGTACTGAGCATGTTGCGGCGCTTGGCCAGCAGGGGCAAAAAAGAAAAAACCGCTGGCGCCAGCCAAATGAAAATGCTGCGCACGCTGCCTAAATTGCTGCGGTTTATTCCCGGTAAAGCGCAGGATTTGCGCTCATATTGTCTGACGCTGCAATATTTGTTGTCGGGGTCTGACGAGAACATCGCCAATTTGGTGCGTTATTTGATCAGCAAATATGCGAGCGGTGAGCGTGAAAAATTACGTGACCTCGTGGCAGTGGCTGAGCCGGTGGAATATCCGGAGATAGGGCTTTATCACCCGAACTTGCCAAAGCGTGTGACCGGAGAATTGACCGTATTTCAGCGTCATGTGCCGGTGTTGCGTGAAGCCAAAGGCACCGTCGGCATTTTGCTGATGCGATCATATTTGCTGGCCGATAATTCTGCCCATTATGATGGCGTGATCAAAGCGATGCAGGATCGCGGATTGAATGTGGTCCCAGCCTTTGCCAGCGGGCTTGATGGTCGTGGGCCTATTGAGCGCTATTTCATGGCAGACGGCAAACCCACCGTTGATTGCGTGGTGTCGCTGACCGGTTTTAGCCTTGTCGGCGGGCCAGCCTATAATGACACGGCAGCGGCTGAGGCCACTTTGTCGGCGCTCGATGTGCCTTATATTTCAGCTTATGCCATCGAGTTTCAATCTCTGCAGGAATGGGGCCGTTCAGAGCAGGGCTTAACGCCGGTTGAAACCACAATCATGGTGGCGCTGCCGGAAATCGATGGCGCAACCGGGCCGATTTTGTTTGGCGGTCGTGCCGATCAATCCGGCCCGTGTACGGGCTGTGAGCGTCGCTGTTCTTTCTCCGATGTCAGTCAGGGCCGCGATATGCAATCGTGCAGCGAACGCGCTGAAATGCTGGCCGAACGCGCCGCGCGGATGGTGGTGCTTCGCCGCACCGCCAAGGCTGACCGCAAGATTGCGACCGTGATTTACAATTTCCCGCCCAATGGCGGCGCGGTTGGTTCAGCGGCGTTTTTGTCGGTGTTCCATTCTTTGCACAATACGCTAACAGCGATGAAAGCCGATGGTTACACCGTTGATGTTCCAGCTTCGATTGACGAACTGCGCGAAGCCATTTTGGGCGGCAATGCGTTTGCGCACGGCATGCCAGCAAACGTTGCTTACCGCATGCCGCTGGAAGCGCATTTGCGCGGCGAAAAGCATTTAGCCGAGATTGAAAACCAATGGGGCGCAGCACCCGGTCGTGCGCAAACCAATGGCCGCGAACTTTTTGTTTTGGGTGCGCATTTCGGTAATGTGTTTGTCGGTGTGCAACCGGCATTTGGTTATGAAGGCGACCCGATGCGGTTGCTGTTTGAAAAATCATTCACCCCAACGCATGCGTTTTCAGCCTTCTACCGCTATGTTCGCGAAGAGTTTGCGGCCCATGCGGTGCTTCATTTTGGCACCCATGGGGCGCTGGAATTTATGCCAGGCAAACAATCCGGCCTTTCGGGCAAATGCTGGCCTGACCGTTTGATCGGTGCGCTGCCGAACCTGTATTTATACGCAGCCAATAATCCGTCTGAAGGCACTATTGCGCGCCGCCGTTCGGCTGCAACATTGATCACTTATCTGACGCCGCCGATTGGTAAGGCTGGTTTGTATAAAGGCCTTCTGGATTTGAAGGCCGGTCTTGAGCGCTGGCGTATTTCAAAAGACATTGATTCTGAAGAGCACCGCTTGCTGACCGACAGCATTTTCGCGCAAGCATCACGTTTGGATTTGATGCCCGAGGATGCAACGCCGGGGGCTGATTCAGAACTGGTTTTGACCAAACTGATTACAGACGTCACCGAATATGAAATGACGCTTGTGCCGCATGGCCTTCACATAATTGGCCAAGGCGAGAGTTTTGACGCCCGTTTTGACGTGATGTCAGCTTATAATGAAGCCCATAATGACGGCACTTTGCCAGAGGCGATGGTGGAGGCTATTGCCAAAGGCGAAGTGGTCTCATCTGACCGGTTCAACGAGGCGCAGCGTGAAACAATAGCCACACTTATCCGCCTCAATACTGCCTTGTCCCGCGACAATGAAATGCCGGCTGTGCTGCGGGCGCTTGACGCACGTTATATAGCGCCGGTTGCTGGCGGCGATGTGTTACGCGCACCTGAAATTGCGCCGACGGGCCGGAATATGCACGGGTTTGACCCGTTCCGTATGCCATCGGCATTTGCAGTAGAAGACGGTATGCGCCAAGCCAATTTGCTGGTGGAGCGCTATGCCCGCGATCATGGCCGTGCGCCGCAGCGTATCGCCATGGTGTTGTGGGGCACGGATAATTTGAAAACTGAAGGCGCGCAGATAGCGCAGGCTTTGGCTTTGATGGGCGCGCGCCCGCGTTTTGACAGTTTCGGCCGGCTCGCCGGTGCTGATTTGATTTCGCTGTCTGAGCTCGGCCGCCCGCGCATTGATGTGATTTCAACTTTGTCTGGTATTTTCCGCGATTTGCTGCCGTTGCAAACAAGATTGTTGGCTGATGCTGCGCTTAAAGCTGCTGAGGCTGACGGCGAACATGCAGATGATAACCCGATCCGCGCGCATGCGCTTGCCTATTCTGCCAAAACCGGATGCTCGCTTGAAGATGCAGCCTTGCGTGTTTTTTCCAATGCGTCCGGCGTTTATGGCTCCAACGTCAATTTGCTGATCGATAGT
This sequence comes from Limoniibacter sp., assembly GCA_031422195.1. Taxonomy (GTDB): domain Bacteria; phylum Pseudomonadota; class Alphaproteobacteria; order Rhizobiales; family Rhizobiaceae; genus JALOTE01. The sequence goes on from JANOPZ010000031.1 coordinate 72,529, forward strand.
GCGGCTTGGGACGATGAGGACGAGCTTGCCAACACCTATCAGTCGCGCAAATCATTTGCTTATGGCCGCAATGGCAAGCCGGTAAAGCACGAAAAACTGCTGACAGATGTGCTGTCGGTGACGGACACTGCGTACCAAAACATTGAGTCCGTTGAACTCGGTGTCACATCTGTTGATCATTATTTTGATACGCTTGGCGGCATTACCCAAGCCATTAAAAAGGCTGGCGGCGGCGATATTCCGGTTTATTTGGGCGACCAAACCACTGGTACCGGAAAGGTTCGCGCCTTGTCTGAACAGGTGGCACTCGAAACCCGCACACGCATGCTCAACCCAAAATGGTATGAAGGCCTGCTCGCCCACGGATATGAGGGCGTTCGCCAGATCGAAAGCCATGTGACAAACACGCTCGGCTGGTCGGCCACGACAGGGCAGGTTTCGCCGTGGGTTTATAAGCAATTGACTGAGACTTTTGTTCTCGATCCGGAAATGCGGACACGCATGGCCAAACTCAATCCAAAAGCCAGTTCTAAACTGGCGAACCGCTTGATTGAAGCGGGAGATAGAAATTTCTGGACACCCGACCCGGATGTCTGGGACGCCCTCAAGGCAGCAAGTGAAGAACTTGAAGACCGTGTAGAGGGCATCATGCCGGAGGCAGTATCATGAATGTTTTTACCCACCCGAAAACCGCCGAGCAGGATGCGCGTGCTTTGAAAATCCGTAATGCGGCTGCGCGCGGCACAGATGGCGAAGGCTCCGTTCAGGTGCAGCTTGAAGCCGGGTTTGAAGGCACAACCGCCAAGGTTTTTGCAATCTACGGCAAAGGCGGCATCGGTAAATCTACCACGTCTTCCAATTTGTCGGTGGCGTTTTCCAAGATTGGCAAGCGTGTTTTGCAAATTGGCTGCGATCCTAAACATGACAGCACATTCACACTGACAAAATCATTGATCCCAACCGTTATTGACGTGCTTGAAGGTGTGGACTTCCACCCTGAGGAACTGCGCGTCGAGGACTTTGTTTTTGAAGGCTATAATGGCGTTAAATGCGTTGAAGCCGGCGGCCCGCCAGCGGGCACCGGTTGCGGTGGCTATGTCGTTGGCCAGACTGTAAAGCTCCTCAAAGAACATCATTTGCTTGAAGACACGGATGTGGTGATCTTTGACGTGTTGGGCGACGTTGTATGCGGTGGTTTTGCCTCGCCTTTGCAACATGCCGAGCGTGCGCTTGTGGTTGCAGCAAACGACTTTGATAGCATTTTTGCAATGAACCGCATTATTGCGGCAATCAAAGCCAAAGCCAAAAACTATGATGTCCGCCTTGGCGGCGTGATTTGCAACCGCTCGCGTGAAACAGATCAGATTGACCGCTATAATGCGGCCATCGGCCTTAGCCGGTTGGCGCATATTCCAGATTCAGACCAAATACGCCGCTCCCGCCTTAAAAAATCCACCCTGTTTGAGATGGGCGACACCCCTGAGTTGGTGCACATTCAAAATGAATATTTGCAGCTTGCTGAACAACTTTGGGCCGGTGTGCCTGCTCTGACAGCTGAGCCGATGAAAGATCGTGAGATTTTTGATTTCCTTGGCTACGAATGAGCCTTAAATTTGTGAAAGTGGAATTTGAGCATGCTTGCTGACCCTGATTACACACAAAGGCGCGATACGATCCGGCATTACTTCGACCGGACGGCGGTTGATGCGTGGAAGCGCTTTGCTTCCGACGCGCCAATGGGCCGCGTGCGCGCTTCTGTGCGCGAGGGCCGAGCACGGATGCGGGCTGAAATCCTGTCGCGTTTTCCAGCAGACCTACAAGGCTGGCGTATTTTGGACGCGGGTTGTGGTGCAGGCCATTTGGCCATTGAGCTTGCAAAACGCGGCGCTGATGTGACCGGCATTGATTTGTCGCCGGAGCTGGTTGGTTTTGCGCGGAAAGAAATTCCGGCATTTGATGGGCCGGGCCGCGTGCGCTTGCATTCAGGTGATATGCTGACGCGCATTTTTGGACGGTTTGATGCTGTCGTGGCGATGGATTCCATTATTCATTACACACCGAAACAGGCTATTGAAGCGCTGATAACGATGGCTGGCAACACCGACAAGAAAATCGTTTTCACCCATGTGCCGCGCACGCCATTGCTGCAAACCATGTATCTTGCCGGAAAACTGTTTCCGCGCCGCGACCGCTCGCCCGTGATTGAGCCGGTGGCAACCGATTGGCTGTCTGAAACTCTTGATAAAGAGATTGGCACCGACGGATGGACCTTTGGGCGCTCGGTGCGGGTATCAAGCGGGTTCTATAACTCCCAAGCCTTGGAGATCACGCGCTAATGTTCAAACGCAGCAGCGCCAGAACAGCTCCCAAAACGCCGCGTATGATTTTGGCGTTTCAGGCTATCAGCACACGGTTTCTGCCGTTTGCCGATGCGGCCACAGTGGATCTGCCTTTGCTGCGATTGTTGCGCTTATCGCTGTTCCAGGTTTCTGTTGCGATTGCGACTGTTTTGCTGACCGGTACGCTTAACCGTGTCATGATTGTGGAACTCGGCGTGCCGACCAGTTTTGTTGCGCTGATGATTGCAATCCCTGTTTTAGCTGCGCCCGCGCGCGTGCTCATCGGCCATAGGTCTGATAATTATAAATCGGTTTTGGGCTGGCGGCGTGTGCCCTATATTTGGCTGGGCACAATGACGCAATTTGGCGGCTTGGCCATTATGCCTTTTGCGCTTTTGCTGATGCAGTCGCATACGCATGGGCCAGATTGGATTGGGCCAGTTGCCGCAATGGCCGCGTTTTTGATCACCGGTCTTGGCATGCATATGACGCAAACTGCCGGCTTAGCTCTGGCAACAGATTTGGCATCTGATGAAAGTCGCCCCCGTGTGGTGGCATTAATGTATGTGATGCTTTTGGTTGGCATGGTAGCGGCTGCACTGGCGTTTGGCCAATTGTTGCAAAACTACTCGCCGCTCCGGCTGATCCAAGTGGTGCAAGGTTGCGCCGTTGCGACTATTTTAATCAATGTGGTTTGCCTTTGGAAGCAGGAACCGCGCAACAAGATTGCATCGCATCCCGATCGTGAACTTATCAGATTTGCTGATGCCTTGGCTACTTATCGCAGCAACCCAGATTTCAAACGCTTGATGACAACCGTTGGTGTTGGCGCTGCTGGTTTTGCCATGCAGGACGTCTTGCTGGAACCTTATGGTGGCGAAATTTTAGGTTTGAGCGTGTCACAAACAACCATGTTGACCGCCATTTTTGCGGGCGCAGCGATTTTGGGTTTTGCCATAGCTGCCAAACTAATGGCCAAAGGCCAAGACATGCATGCAATGGCCGGCGCTGGCATGCTGGTAGGCATTATCGGCTTTTCTGCGGTGATTTTTGCTGAACCATTTCAATCGCCCGCACTGTTTCGTGTTGGCACGGCTTTTATCGGGTTTGGTGGCGGGCTGTTTGGCGTCGGCACGATGCTCGCTGCAATGCGGCTTGGTCAGCTGAGCAACAATGGAATTGCGATTGGCGCTTGGGGCGCAGTGCAGGCCACTGCCGCCGGTCTTGGAATTGCGTTTGGCGGTTTGATCCGTGACAGCGTCAACAATGCCGTTGGTGTGGTGGCTGATCAGGCCCTGTCTGCGCCATTGGCTGGATATGCCGTTGTTTATCATATTGAAATTGCCCTGCTGTTTGCCGGGATAATAGCCATTGGTCCGCTGGTGGGGCGCGACCGTTTTTTGAAACCTGAACATCCTCAGCCGTTCGGCCTTGCCGAATTGCCGGGATAACGCTCAACCGAAGGAGTGTCGACACATGGAAACTGGTGCCATTACTGGATATATTGATACCGCGCAGGTGCTTTTGTACTTGTTTTGGATTTTCTTTGCCGGCTTGATTTATTATCTTGATATGGAAGGCCGCCGCGAAGGCTTCCCGATGGAGTCGGACGCAACCGGCGCCTATGAGAAGAATAAATGGCTGTTTATGCCAGCGCCAAAGACGTTTAAGTTACCACATGGCCATGGTAGCGTTACTGTACCAAATATGGCGCGTGACAATGCCGAACGTCCGGTTCCTGGCAAAAAAGTTTATTCGTTTGCCGGTTCGCCCTATACGCCAACGGGCGCAAATCCGATGCTGGATTCAATTGGGCCCGGTTCTTGGGCGATGCGTGCTGATGTGCCCGATTTAACAGTGCACGGCCACGCAAAAATCCGGCCATTACGCGCAGAACCTGCGTTTTCGATTGCCAAAGGTGATCTTGATCCACGCGGATTGCGCGTTGTGGGCCATGATAGCGTGATTGCAGGCCGTATTGCCGATGTTTGGGTCGATACTTCTGAACAGATGATTCGCTATCTGGAAGTTACAACTGGCGAAGGTGAAACAGCGCGCAATGTGCTGGTTCCTTACAATTTTGCCATGATGAAAACACCGCGCGACAAGCAAGTTGTGTTTTATGTGCATGCCATTTCTGGCGCACAATTTGAAGACGTTCCGCGCACGAAAAAAGCCGATGAAGTAACGTTTCTCGAAGAAGATAAAATCATGGCCTATTTCGGCTCGGGTCTGCTCTATTCGACGCCGAAACGAATTGGGCCAAAACTGTAAGGACTTGAGTTATGAGTGAGACTGGCGGTCCAGAACACGAAATTGAACCCGTCCCGGGCTTGCCAGGGCGCTTACCAGACGGTGAGTTTATCGTCTGGCAGGGGCACCCGGCGTTCAAGATCGTTATGACGAGGCTTTTGCGTGCCCGCTGGATTGCGATCTATTTTGCCGCCGCCGCACTTTGGAGTGTGGCGGTGGGGGTCAATAATAGTGAAGGTCTGTGGCAGCTTTTGGGGCGACTCACGTTCATTATTGTTGCAGCAATTATCTTCTTTGGCCTGTTGGCACTGTATGCGCGGGCGGTTGCCAAAACCTCTCTCTACACGCTGACAAATAAACGTTTGGTCATGCGGGTTGGTATTGCAATTTCAGCAAGTTTTAATTTGCCATTTAAGCAAATTGCCGGCGCCGATTTTCGAGTTGGCAAAGATGGTTCAGGCGATGTGGCGCTGACCCTCAAATCAGGCCATGGGCTTTCCGGCTCAGTGTTTTTTCCGCACCAGCGCGGTGGCTTATGGCGCAAGCTATCACCGCAAATGATTTGCCTTCCAGATGCGAAATCGGTGGCTGAAAAGCTCGCACAACAATTACGCGCATATGCTCCTACGTCGCAAGAGACAGCGGAACATGCAGGTGATATCGTCATTTTGGATGATGCGTTAGCTGTCCAAGTTGAAGGCAGTAAAGTGCAGCCAAGGCGCGTTGTTCGCAACCCGAACGTGCCTTTGACGCGCTAAATCGAAAGACTGAAAATGGCTTATGTACACACAGCTGCCCGTGCTGAAATCAGCAACAAAGCTGTGGCAAGCCAAAGCCAAGCGCATGTTATGTTGAAGATTATCGCGGGCGTTATTTGCCTTGGTTTGGTACTTGTCACATTTGGTAAATTGACGGGCGTTGGCGTTGAGCTGACGCAAAACGGGGCCGCTATTGCCACTCATCAGGTGACGATGATGCTCGGTGCCGACGACTCTGTTGCACTGAAGTCTGTAGAAACGGGCGCTGTGATTGCGGGTTTTGATAAAGGTCATGGCGGTTTCCTGCGCAATGCCATCCGTGCATTTGGCCTTAAACGCAATCAAATGGATATTTTACCGCAAACACCATTCGTGGTGACCCGGTGGGAAAGTGGGCGCGTTACACTCAACGATCCAGCCACCAACCATCAGGTTCCGGTGGATTCATTCGGGCCAATGGTGACAAAAATGTTTGCACCATTGGTGGAAAAAAAATTGGCTAGAACCAGCGGTTCGAATTTCCAAAACGGAAACTTGAAAGGAGGTTAATATGGGTGTTTTCACAAAAACAAAGATCGACGTGCCGTGCACGATAGAGGTCAACAACACCTTTGAAGCATTGGGTGCGCATGTCCGCTTTGATAACGGTATGTCAGTTAACCCCGGTGATGAGGTTTTGGTTCACGGGGCGCCGGTTGCAGTGCCTTATGGCCACAACGAAACCTTTAAGCGTATGGCAACGATAACCCGCGCTTCCACAGTTGAACGGCTATGGACCCGTGCTACGGGCGACTTCGAAGTGATGGAACTGTGTGAATTTTCGTTTTCGGAAAGGGCTTCGTTATGAACACTCATGTTGCGGCCGATGATTTCGTTGGCCAAATGCAAATCCAGAACGAAACCACCCAGACCGCGGTGAGTTCCACGATGCTCAATCCACGGTTTTATACCACGGATTTTGACGAGATGGACCGGCTTGATGTGTCCGGCGTTCGTGGTGAATGGGACGCACTGATTGCGGAAATGAAATCTGACCCTAACAAGGGCCATTTCAAACGCAATGAAAACTGGAACACGATTGATTTAGAGTCTCTTCCAGAGGGCCTTCGCAAAGAGTTCACCGACTTTTTGGTGTCGTCTTTGACAGCTGAATTTTCGGGCTGCGTGCTGTATAAAGAGATGAAGCGTCGCGGCACCAACGCTGATATCTGCGAGCTATTTGGCTATATGAGCCGTGACGAAAGCCGCCATGCCGGCTTCATCAATGATGCGCTGAAAGAGTTTAATATCGCCGTGAATATGGGCTTTTTGGCCAAGGCCAAAAAATATACCTATTTCCGGCCGAAGTTTATTTATTATGCGACTTACCTGTCTGAAAAGATTGGCTATGCGCGTTATATCACTATTTTCCGGCATTTGGAAAAACACCCGGAGCGGCTGTTTCATCCGATCTTCAAGTGGTTTGAAGAATGGTGCAATGATGAGTTTCGTCATGGCGAAGCCTTCTCGTTGATCATGCGTTCTGATCCGAAATTAACCGCTGGCATGAATAGATATTGGATTAAATTCTTCCTGCTTGCCGTGTTTGCCACCATGTTTGCGCGGGACAGTGCGCGTCCGCATTTCCATGCCGCACTCGGTGTTGATATTGAAGATTACGATATGAAGGTGTTTCGTCTGACCAGTGAGATCACGAAGCAGGTTTTCCCGCTGACAATTGATCTGGATCATCCCGGTTTCATGAAAAATGTGCGTAAACTCAATCAAATCAACGTCGAGATGGGCGCATTGGAAGGTCAAACCGGAATTGGCGCTAAAATAAAACGCGGCCTACTCACAGCCAAAGCGGGCGTCGCATTTGTGCAACTTTATATGATTCCAACGATCAGCAATGATGTTCCGGCAACTAGCCGGTTACAACCGGTGTGGTGACGTAAAATATGGCGCTGATCCTTGGCACGTTTGGTCTGGCGATTTTGGCTTGGTGGGGCTCCACCGGCCTCATCGTCTTGGCTGTGCGTTCTTTTGAAAAGCGTCATGGTTTGGTGGTGATTGGCGCTGCTTTCATGGCGGCTCTTGGCGTCGCCATTTTGGTTATCTCTGCTGACATGCGGACACCAAGCGGAGCGGTTGCAGCTTTCGTGGGCGCATTGCTCATTTGGGCGTTTTTTGAAGTGGCGTTTCTTTCGGGTTGGATAACCGGTCCGCGCACAACACCGCTGCCTGCCAATGTCATTGGGCGCGAGCGTTTCAAACTGGCTGTCGAAACGGTCATTTATCATGAAATTGCGCTGGTTGGCACTTTGGTGTTGCTGGTGGCCACGATGTGGGGTTCAGACAATCATGTTGGCGTGATGATATTTGCTTTACTTTGGGTGATGCGATTGGCATCAAAATTCATTTTGTTTTTGGGTGCGCGGCATTCCTTAAGTGAGATGATCCCACCGCGCTTAACCTATCTACAGAGTTATTTCCGCACTGATCATACCACGAAATTGTTCCCGATTGTGATGCTTGTTGGTACAGCCAACCTAGGGTTTTTAGTGCGCGCAGCGCTCACCAGCGAAGATCCATTCTTGAGTGTTGCCCATGTTTTGGCGGCGACCTTCATTCTGCTGGCCCTAGCCGAGCTAATTTTTCTCAATCTTCCTATCCGCGATAGTGCGCTTTGGGCATGGGCAATGCCCAATTTGAAACGTGAGAAAGCGGATGCTCACCAAAATGATAACAATGTTAGGCCGGCTCAACCGGTTCGTGTCGGAGGCATCAATTGATGTTCAATTTTGAAGACCATTTCACCGCCCAATTAGCCACGCTCCACGACGCTGGCAATTACCGCGTTTTTGCCGATATTGAGCGTCAGGCGGGCCAGTTTCCGCGTGCCACGCGGCACCGGCCGGATGGCACCAGCCATGATGTGACAGTGTGGTGCTCGAATGATTATTTGGGCATGGGCCAGCATCCGAAAGTTACCGGCGCAATGCATGCCGCGATTGATAAATCAGGCACTGGCGCAGGCGGCACACGGAATATTTCAGGCACAAACCATTATCATGTGGTGCTTGAGAAAGAATTGGCGGATTTGCATGGGAAAGAAGCGGCGCTGATATTCACATCAGGCTATGTGTCGAACTGGGCGGCGCTCGGAACATTGGGCTCGAAAATTCCCGGGCTGATTATTTATTCTGATGCTCTGAACCACGCCTCGATGATTGAGGGCATTCGCCATTCCAAAGCCGAACGGCGTGTCTGGCGGCATAATGATGTGAAACATCTGGCTGAATTGATGGCCGCTGATGACCCGGCCGCACCAAAAATGGTGGCGTTTGAGAGCGTTTATTCGATGGACGGCGATATTGCGCCGATCAAAGACATTTTGGATGTTGCAGACCGCTTTGGCGCGATGACTTATTTGGATGAAGTGCACGGCGTTGGCATGTATGGAACCCGCGGCGGCGGCGTGGCAGAGCGTGAAGGCTTAATGCACCGCGTGACGGTTATCGAAGGCACGCTTGGCAAAGCCTTTGGCGTGATGGGCGGCTATATTACCGGCTCGACTGCATTGATTGATTTCGTGCGCTCGTTCTCGTCAGGGTTTATTTTCACAACGGCACTGCCACCGGCGCTTGCTGCAGGCGCTGCAGCATCCATTATGCATTTGAAAGAAAGCCAGGAAGAGCGGCGCTTACATCAAGCCAATGTCGCTAAAGTCCGCCAAGGCTTAGAGCGCGCGGGCATTCCTTACATGCCAAACCCGAGCCATATTGTGCCGGTGATGGTGGGCAATGCTGCCAAATGCAAATGGATTTCGGATGTTTTGCTTGAGACCTACGGAATCTACGTGCAGCCGATCAATTATCCGACCGTGCCCGTCAAAACCGAGCGGCTGCGCATAACGCCAACACCGGCGCACACCGATGCTGATATCAAACACCTTGTCTCGTCGCTGTCAGACCTCTGGAGCCAATGTGCGCTTGCAAGAATGGTGGCGTGAGACCCGGATACAAAATGAAACTTCAATCATAGTCATCCCCGCATTTATTGCGGGGACCCAGACTTTCTTTTTATTCATTAACTCTGTTTTTGAGCTAATCTTATCAAAGCAAACGAGCCTGCGTCCTCCCAATAAATGCGGGAATGACTAACATTCAGAGACCGCCGTTCTGTTTCAGAGCAATTCCCATGATAGTCACCCTCAGCCTTTACCGTTATGAAAGCCTCGGCGCTAAACTGTGGGCATTCAGCCGTATGGGCTTTGCAAGGCTGATGATGCCGCGCGTTAAAGGCCTCACATTTTGGAAACTGATGGGCACCGGCGCAGGTGACGGGTTTTCGACCAAGCCAAATTTAGGTGTCTATACGATTTTGTGTGTTTGGGCTGATGAACCCAGCGCGAAAGCAGCATTGCGGACAAAACAACCATTCACGGGCAACGCCAAACGCAGCGCCTGCCATGTGCATTTAACGCTGTCGCCAACGCAAGTCCGCGGTGATTGGTCGGGTGGTCATCCATTTGGCTCCACAGTATTTCACACGCCGGACGGGCCGGTTGTAGCGCTGACACGGGCAACGATCCGCCTTCGCCATTTGCGCCAGTTTTGGCAACGTGTGCCAGCCATATCCGATGCAATTCAAGATGAAGAGACCCGCCATTTTATGATGGGCATGGGCGAGGTGCCGTGGTTGCACCAAGTAACGTTTTCGATCTGGAGTGATGGCGATGCGATGCGGGCATTTTCGCTGACCAGCCCAAGTCACGGTGAAGCTGTGCGCCAGGCTTACCAAAAAGGCTGGTTCAAAGATCAAATGTTTGCGCGGTTTAATTTGCTGGCTATAGATGGCCACTGGCCGGAACTCGACAAATTGCCGTTTTTAGCGCATTTAAAAACCACCTCAATTTAATATATCCAATGAGTTTGAGCTTTTGAAAAACGACACCGTAAACGGTTTAGCTTTGGGTCTAATACCGGCGCTTCGCGGCGATGGCACCCTATACCCGATTGAGAAATTGGAAGCGCATAAGCGCGCAATTCCGCATTTGGCAATATCGATTTTTGTGTTTGATGGCGACTTAATGCTGTTGCAGCGGCGGGCGCTGACCAAATATCATTGTGGTGGACAATGGGCCAACACGTGTTGCAGCCATCCGCATTGGGGTGAAACTTTAGAAGCAGCTGCGAACCGGAGGCTGTTTGAAGAGCTGGGGTTTCATTTGCCATTAACGTCCGGCCGCCAGGTTGAATATCGCGCTGAAGTGGGTCACGGCTTAATTGAGCATGAACATGTGACGTTTTATTTTGGTAATGCTCAGCGCAAAGATTTGGCTGTGCAACCTAATCCCGTCGAAGTGATGCAAACCCGCTGGGCCAATTACTCGGACGTTGCCAATGAGATTGCAGCAACACCAGAAATGTATGCACCATGGTTTCGGATTTATATGGAACGGTTCCCCAACTTCGGAATGTAAGAATATCTATGACGAGCATATAAATGCGGGGTTTGCGATTGATCGCAAGCCCCGTTTCTATAGCTACCATCCATAAAAAAAGCGGAAGCTGAGCTTCCGCTAGTGATGCAGAGTCCCAGGAGGGGGATGGGTCTGCACTAAACTTGTATTAAGGTTTGCCGCCTTGGGGTTATTGGCCCCAAGAGGACGTTGTTGAATCCGGTGTTTCCGGCCACCACGAGAAGTCCACTGGCACGATGCCGTGCTTCATGCCCCAACTTGTCCAATCATCGACGACTGTGCCGGTGATGAGAATACCAATGCCACCGGTAAGGGTTGTCAACATCGCAAACCACCAAGCCCAACGGTGGATGCTTTCCATCGAAGCGTTAAAGCCCATGGTCCATCTCCAGAATAAAGCAGCGCGTTCGGAGGCGGTGCCACGGTCGGTGATTTGTTCCAACTCGCGGTCGCCGCCATAGCGGGCTGTTGCAAGAATGGTCGCGCCGTGCATCGCAAACAGAAGCGTTGAGCCATAAAGGAACACAATCGACAAAGCGTGGAATGGGTTCCAGAATAAATTGCCCCACTGCAACGAGAAGTTATTGGTCCAATCCAGATGAGTGAAGATGCCGAAAGGAACAGCTTCGCTCCAAGATCCCATGAGAACCGGGCGGATAAAGCCAAGCACCAAGAACAGCCATATAGCGGCGGCGAAAGCTGCGCAAACATGAAGCCCGAGACCAAGAGCCACTGCACGGCGATACATCCGGGTCCACCAGAGCAGAATTGAGGCTGTCAGGAAGAAACCGGCAATCATCCACCAGCCGCCTTCTTTCAGCGGTGGCATGACGCGCAGACCATGTTCTGCCAACGGCGGATCAAGCGACAACCAAGGCAGTTCAAGAACGAACCGAACCGGGTTAAAATTCACTTGTGCCCACATATTGAGGCCGATGGTGACAAAGGCGACAACAAAACAGGCAATTGACGCCACACCCAAAAAGCCAAGATACATTGGCCCGATTTGTGCGTTGCCGACGCGGCCCATCAAATAGTTGAAGCTGCCCGTTCCGGCCCGTTCACCATTGTCTCGCCCGATTGACACACCTGCTTCAAGCGGCCCGCGAACTTGGATGTCAGTGAAGATATTTTGATAATTATTCATGATGTAATCCCCCTGTTATCCTGCAACCCCGCCCCAGACATAGAACTGGCGCAATGGTTCCCACCAATCGATCCATGAACCGGCATAGACCGGGCCTGAGATAAAGATACAAACCGCACTCCAGAAACCAGCATTCAAGGCCAGCAGTAGACCAACACGGTGAATGCCGAGTGTGCCAACTGAGTAGCCGATGGTGTCGCGGAAATAGGTGTCTTCATATTCAGGCTGACGCACTTCAGGAGTTTCGCCGAAAGAAGTATGGCTCTTTGGGTTAACTGCTGAAAGGATCATGCCGCCATGCAAAGCGAGTGCAAGCGTGGTGGTGAAAAAGAACGTAATCGCAATCATATGGGCCGGATTATAATGGAAATTACCATACTGGTAACCCGTATTCCAAACCCAGTTTAGATGGCTGAAAATACCATAAGGAAAGCCGTGGCCCCAAGCGCCAAGTGCTAATGGGCGGAAAACAACCAGGGTCACATAGGCGAAAATTGCCACCGCGAAAGCAACCGGAACATGGTAGCCCATGCCAAGTTTGCGGCAGATTTCAACTTCACGAAGGGCCCAAGAAACAAAAGTTGCAATGGCGCAAATTGTGATAATTTGCCATAGCCCGCCCTCATTTAATGGTGCCAAGCCGAGGCCATATTTAATGTCCGGCGGATTTATTGAAATAAGCCAAATATTCCATGTCGGGCCTAGGGCCGCGCCATAGATGATCAGCAATGTGCCAAGGAGACCAAAGAACGCACCGGTTACGCCAAAGAAACCGACGTAAAATGGCCCGACCCAAAAGTCGAATAGATTGCCACCGACAAGCGTTCCGCCTCGGATGCGGTATTTTCGTTCAAAACTAAGCAGGGCCATAATCCAACCTCCGAAGAATGGGCATTGATTGGGTGAAACCCACCCGCAATATTGCGGGTGGATTTAGTTAGACTTCGGCTTCGGGCAGGGCAGCCAAAGTGGGTTTGGCAGGAGCCCGTCCGAAACCAATGTTAAAGCGATCAACCGATAACCGGCAGCTCGACAGTTTGTTCGATAGAGGCAGCTTGCGTCGCTGCAATTTCAAACCAGTTATAACGTGCTGTGCTGAGCAGAATGAAGTGAATCATCGCTGCAAGGGCAAACAGAAACACGGCTTGAACGACCAGCGTTTTGCGCGGGTCAAAGACCATCCAGATTCTCCACATGGTGCTTCTCCCTCACACAATCCAAGGACGCCAGATGAACACGAGAACGTGCGCAACGACGGCTATGGCTGTAAACATGAACATGCCTTGCAAATAAAAGCGGTGAAACTCTTGGGCTTCGCCTTCGGACAAACCCGAAAGTGAAACGGTATTAGGACTGGACATAACTGACCTCCTAGTCACAGGCGCTGCGGGCCCCGCAGCAGGGTTTTTCCCTTATTTTCTGACGAAACATCAGGGCGATATTCACCGGGTTGGACTCCGGCAAAACTCATGTGGAGGCACATATTTTATGCCTCGCAAATTCTTAGATCGCAGGGGCAAAGTCCCCATACGAAAACTGTATTCAGCCATGAAACGCGTAGCCTGCCGCAGCATGGGCTGCGGCACGGGCTTCGGTAATACATGACATGTAAGACGCTCCTTTTGGCGCGCGGCCGGATATGCGGCGCGCAGCAAAACCGAGCAAACAAACTGCAAATGAAATTGCGACAATGACGCGGAACTCAATGGTTTCGCCCATTGATTTGCGGTTGCTACGCCGTTTGCTTTGGTAGGCTGATACAGAAACTTCACTCATGGTCGGTGTTCCTTCTGAGAATTTGTCTGAATTGATTGAGAAGCTACTCATACTTTTTGTCCGTAAAGCTGGCCGCGGCGTGCGCCGGTAACGTGGTGCGGTTCAACACGTAGCATGCCTTCGCGGCGGGCATAATGTTCTGCAGAATCACGCAAGCGTTTGGCAGCTGAAATGCGGGCAATCACGGGTTCATGATCAACGGCTTCATCAAGAGCCTGCTGTGCTTCAAGCGACCAAGCAATGGTTTTGCGGGCCGGTGTCGGCTCAACGGCATCCATCTCAGTCCCGAGCGGAATGATATTGAACAATGTATCAAACAGCGCATTGCAAATTTCTTGGATCAGCCAAGTTGCGCCCGAATAACCCATGATTGGCGTGCCCGGATGGCGGCGAATTATAGCGCCGGGAAATGACACCGGAATATAGCTGGCTTTAGACCCGGCTTCCGCCAAATACATGCGCTCATTAAATGAGCCGAACATGACCATGGGCGCTTTGGCTTTTATCGCAGCGCGGATGGCTTCATTGTCTGGTTTAATGCCGGGTTTGCGCTGGAACGAAAACGCAAGTGGGAGGCCCATTTCCTCGGTGAGAAAATTGCGGATGCCGCGCTCGTAGGTTTCGGTGGCGACAACGGCATAGGTTGATGACGCAAAGAAATCCTGCGTGACCGAGCGCCATAAATCCCACATGGGTTTTAACGTCGTATGTTTTTCGCGCTCAATAAACGGTTCAGGGTCAAGGCCGAGCATATCGCCAAGGGTGCGCAAAAACGCGGTGGTTGAGTGCATACCGATCGGCGCTTGCAAATAAGGCCGGTCGAGCGCCTCGCAAAGCAGCCTTCCAAATTCGCGATAGAGGCAAATATTGACTTCGCCATCAGCCAATTTGCTGACATCTGCCAAATGGCTGCCAAGCGGGAAAGTCATATTCACTTCAGCGCCAATACCTTCAACAAGACGGCGGATTTCAGCCAAATCGGACGGCATGTTAAACGTGCCGTAGATTGCGCCCAAAATGTTGACCTTGGGTTTTGCGCCTTCTTTACGGGCGCGGAGCGGCAGCACGCGGCCTTTCTTGGGGCCGTATTCTGTCCAAAGCCATTTCAGCGCGCGGTCAGCTGACTGCCATTGATCTTCATCAATGGTGCGTGGCAAAAAGCGCTGAATGTTCATGCCTTCGGGCGTCACGCCGCCACCAATCATTTCGGCAATGGAACCAGTCACAACAACCGCAGGCAAATTAGGGTCAAGCACCGCGCGGGCATTGCGCATGGATTGCTCCGTGCCATGCTGGCCAAGTTCATCTTCGCCAAGGCCCGTGACAACGATTGGCAATTCATGCGGCGGCAATGCATCTGTGTAATGCAGCACAGAAGTGACAGGCAGGTTTTCGCAACCAACCGGCCCATCAATAATGACTTGCAGGCCTTTGATGGCGGCAAACACATAGACCGAGCCCCAGTAGCCACCAGCACGATCATGGTCGATGACAAGTGTCATAACCCACCTCCGTTGGCTGTGACTGTGCAAACCAAACACTTGCGGGCATGATCAATAACGAGCGTCATGTTCCCACCGCCTCGCCATTATCGACGGCATTTTTAGCCATTGCGGCTTTTGCAGCAAATTTCTTGCGGAAGGCAGGGCGATCAACCGGAGTTTCTTCCCAGATACCGGCGTTGTCGCCTTTGCCGGTTTCACCGAAGAATTCTGACATACGGTCAAAGCGGGCTTTGTTCGATATGGCTTGATTGATTGTGGCAGCCAAACTTGCCGGGCCAGCTGGCCCCATCAATGGCCGTGCTGAAATCAAATTTGTGAAATACAGCGAAGGGATAGAGGCTTCTTTGGCTTTTTGCACAACAGGTGTCGTGCCGATGACCAAATCAGGGGTAAAGGCGCGCATAGCGGCCAAATCCTGCTCAAGCGAAGCGCGATATTGAACATGAACGCCGCGGGCGCGCAGCCAAGCTGCATCATCAGCCGACCATTCTGTTTTAGGGCAAGCAGTACCAACATATTTTAGATCCGCGCCGCATTCGACCAGCAAGCGCGCCACCAACAACTCAGAACCTTCATAGCCCGATAATGTAATTGTGCCCTTGATAGGGTTGGCTGCAATTGCGGTTTTGATAGCGCCGCCGAACATGTTGCGCGCAGCATCAATTTTATCTTGATCAACATGACAGGCTTTGCCGATGGCTTGAAGCCATGAATCTGTGCCTTCAGCGCCAACAGGAGCCGAACCTACTATCGGGCGGCCAGCGTTTTTGAAGACGCGAACAGAGGCAGTATAAAACGGATGGATCGCAGCAACGGCTGCACAATCTAGCGCACCATAAAGTTCGCGCCATTCGCGCACAGGCACAACCGGTCCGCAAGCCAAGCCCATGGGTTCAAGCATTGCACCAATAATCACTGGGTCTGCTGGAAAGACTTCGCCGAGCAATGTAATGGTTGGTTTTTCAGACACACCGCCCCGAGGGGCTTGTACCGGACCCGCTGCAACCTCTTCGCTGGCATATTGCAGCATTGCACCAGACAAAACATCTTTGGCTTCAGCATGGGTTGGCACACCAAACCCCGGCACATCAATGCCAACAATGCGTACGCCGTTAATTTCACGCGGCAGGGAACGCAGCGGTACGCCAGAAGCAGTTGGCACACAAAGATTGGTCACGATAACAGCATCATATAATTCAGGGTCGGCCTGCAAGTGCACAGCATCACGAATATCTTCGTAAAGTTTGCCTGTGACGAGGCTTTCAGAATTAAACGGCACATAGCCGACTGAGCGTTTAGCGCCGTAAAAATGCGAGGTAAATGTCAAACCATAAACGCAGCAGGCCGAACCTGACAAAATAGTGGCGACACGGCGCATGCGGAGGCCAACGCGCAGTGACCCGAACGCCGGGCACATTGATTGTGGTTGCTCATGCGGGCCTTTTGGATAATCAGCGGCAAATTGCGCAAGCAATTCACCATTACCGGCAGCAATAGCGGCGGCTTTGAGTTGCTCAGCACCGGAATGGCAACCCACTCCTACACTTGCACCCTCAACGGCAGAACCGGAAACAGCAGCTTCAACAGCAGCGCTTTCCATTTCGCCAATGGCGCCAGCTTGCCCGAGTTCATCCATGACGAACTCCTGCAACACAGACCAAAACTGAGCCTGTTTCAAACCGCATCATAAACCACCTCAAGTGAAGGCCGGTTGATTGTGTTGGCAGCACACATATCTTCAATAGTTGCTGGAACCAGTTTGAAATTACCACCTGTCAATGAGTCATCAAATAGGCCAAGCAGGCCGTCCGGTGTCATTGGATTTGGGCGGTGAGGAATGCTTGCCCCGAGTGCAGTTGCCAAACCTTCGAACAACGGGCCCCAACGCGTGCCGGGTGTGCCGATGATTTGATAGTTGGCGCTTTTGCGGCGGATGTCTTCGTCTTGCGGCACAGAGGCCAAGATCGGGATGCCAACGGCTTCAGCAAAAGCAGCAGCTTCGCCGGTGCCATCATCCTTGTTGATCACCATGCCAGCAACGCCAACATTGCCGCCGAGTTTGCGGAAATACTCGACCGCTGAGCAGACGTTGTTGGCGACATAAAGTGATTGCAAATCATTGGAGCCAACGACAACAACTTTTTGGCACATATCGCGGGCTATCGGCAGGCCAAAGCCGCCGCACACCACGTCGCCCAAAAAGTCGAGGAGCACATAGTCAAAATCCCACTCGTGAAAACCGAGTTTTTCAAGGATTTCAAAACCATGGATAATGCCGCGTCCGCCGCAACCACGGCCAACTTCCGGCCCGCCAAGCTCCATGGCGTAAACGCCATCACGCTTGAAGCAAACGTCGCCGATTTTAACTTCCTCGCCGGCTTCTTTCTTTTTAGAAGACGTGGCAATGATGGTGGGGCAGGCTTTGCCGCCAAACAAAAGAGATGTTGTGTCTGATTTGGGATCGCAGCCGATTAACAAAACCTTTTTGCCGAGCTGAGCCAGCATATATGACAGATTGGCAAGCGTGAAACTTTTGCCAATGCCACCTTTGCCATAAATGGCAATGATCTGGGTCTCCTTTTTGACTTCGCCGATTAAAGGCGCATCGGGCTCTTGTGAGGCCTCGTCGCGCAAACGCTCAGAATAGCTTAGCGAAATTCCATTGTCTTCAAGTACTGCGCTCATGCTGCAAGACCCCAATCAAGAACCATTTTTGTGCAAGACGGGTCGCGAAACGCCGTATCATAAGCCAACGCGCAATCGTCGGAGGCTGCATCATGTGAAATCAAACCGTTGAGCGACAGGTCGCCGCTATCGATCAAAGTTAAAACGGAATCGATATTGGCCGCTGTAAACTCCGCTGCAACGCGAATCGTAGCTTCGCGCATAAAGGCAGGGGCAAATGCAAACGAAAGTGGCTGCGAATAAAAACCAGCCAGAGTAACCACACCATTGCGTGCCAGACGGCCAATCGCCAAATCAAGAATACCAGCATCGCCAGATGCATCCATAATGGAACGATAATTGCGTTTGGTATCCAACTCTGGCGCAATAACTTCATAACCATAATTGCCTTTACGGCGCGCCGCATTGGTTTCCCAAACGACCGGAGCCTCAAGGCCCATTGCAGCTGAAATGCGCGCGATGAGACGTCCGAAAACACCATGGCCAATAATCAATTCAACGTTGGCACCGGCAATATACAACGCGTGATACGCCGTGGCAGCCAAGCTCAATAATGTTGCATTATGACCAAGAGATTCAGGAACACGAACCAATTTTGCCGCATCAGCAGCCAAGCAAGAAGCGGTAGCGCCAAACAAGTTTTTAACATCTGTAAAACTTTTTGCGCCCGGCACAAACACCAGATCGCCTTCATGAAATTTACCGGCCGCGCCACCTTTGGCAATACGCCCGACTGATTCATAACCTGGAACCAGTGGATACCCCATGCCTGGAAACTCGGGCATGCTGCCATCCCAAAGCAAACGCTCTGTGCCAGTGGAAATTCCACTCCATTTCACATCAACGATACATGTGGTTTCATCGCGTTCACGCATAACCAAAGGCTTGAGAGCCAGTTGGCGAGGACGGTCAAAAACGACGGCTGTAGAGTGCATTGTAACCTTGGCGCGTGAACCGCGCTCCCCCAATATTTCTATCTTGAAATTAAAGAGGCAGGCAAAAATGTCAAATTCAATTTACACTTTTGAGTGTCATGTCAGCTTGATAATAGTCTAATGTCCATCGGGATTGACACTCTGAAAAGGCGCAGGCTTTCATGAATTAAGCGCGTGCAATCACGATGCCGGTATAAAGCGGCTGCCGGGTATAAAGCCGTGCGGCGTGGGTAAAACCGGCTTTTTTTGCCATAGCAATATGGGTTTCAGCGCTGCGGCAACGCCCTGACGCCATGGCTAAAAGATAGAATGAAAAATAGGCATTCACATGTGCCTGTGCGCCTTTGGTGCCGCCCATCGGCTCGGCAATCACCAAGACAGAGCCGGGCTGCATTGCCGCGCGAACTGCTTGCAAAATGCTCAAAGCAATATCATCATCATGGTCATAAAGCACGCGGACCAATGTGTAACAATCGGCACCAACAGGTACAGTGCTGTCAAAAAAGCTGCCGCCTGTGACTTTGAGACGTAGCCCCAGGCCTTCGGCTTCAAGTGCTATTTTTCCCTGCGCTGCAACTGGCGGCAAATCAAAAAGATGGAGTGACGGTATCTCTGTTTGTGTGGCAACATGCGATAAGAAGCGGCCATGGCCGCCGCCAATATCCACCACTTCGCGGTAGGCGCTGAAATCGTGCACGTTCATCACTTCGCGGGCAACGGCATCTTGGCTAACGCGCATCAGTTCGGAATAAGTACGGGCATCTTCGGGATCAATCCCAGCCGGTTCAGGGTTGGCAGAATAGGCCCAAAGCCGCGCAATGCCGGTTTCTCGAGAGCGCTGTTTTAATAGAGCAACCGGATCGGCAAGATCTGCATAAAGCAGGCTATGATGACGCACCATGGCCAGAATGCCGGGGTCGTTTGCCGCAACCGCACCCAGATCATCCAATGCCCAAAGGCCAGGCTCAACTTCGGTCACAAGACCTAGGCTTTGGGCTGCACCAAGAAGGCGGCCAATCGCATCTTCAGAGAGACCTGTTCGCTGTGCTAGTGCCGAAACCAGCGACGGCGCGGTGTTCAAAACCTCCAAAACCCCTAAATTGACACAAGAAGCGAAGATTTGTGAATAAACAAAGCCCGCAGTCATGCCATAAAGCGCATTGGCGCGGCTTTGAGCAAAGTGGGATAGCCCGGGAATTTTAGTGCAAAACGCCTGAAATGTTGGATTGGCAACCATGGCGCTACGCCATTGGCGAAACGTAACTTTTATCGAAGGCCTTACAAATTCACGCACGTTGTTTACCGAGGCCATCGTCTAAGAAATCTGATCAAGCTGCGTTTTGCAGTAATTCTTTGGGCACAAGACGCTTGGCTTCACCGGCTACCATGGCTTTGAGCGCGTCTGCGCCCGGGCAATCGGGCACGGCGTCAACCGCCGCTTTAACCTGCTGTTTTAACAGTTCCAAGGTTGCAGCAATGCCGTTTTGCGCAGCGGCATTGGGGCGTCCATGGGCAACATCCTGCCCGCAAGGTTTGCCCATTTCGCCACTGATTGCAGCATAATCATGAAGATCATCTGCCACTTGATAGGCAACGCCAAGCGCATCACCAAAGCCCATCCACCGCTGCGGGTCGCTTTCGGATGCTATGGCGCCAACCGCAGTTGCCGCCACAAAAAGCGCGCCGGTTTTAGTGCGATGATAGGTGCGCAAATCAATATTGGGTTCACTTTCCCATGCTTGACCAGCAATAATGCCATTGGGCGTCGATACAGCGCGGCTGATGGTTGTAAGAACTGGCGCCAGCAAATGTGGAACCATCGCGCAGCCCCGCGCAATGGTTTCAAATGCCAATACGATCAATGCATCGCCAGCCAAAAGTGCAATCGGCTCGCCATAGGCTTTATGAATTGTCGGTTTGCCGCGACGGGTTTCTGCATCATCAAAGCACGGCATGTCATCATGCACCAAAGAGGCGCAATGCAAGATTTCAATGGCAGCAGCCGCAGCATCAACCACAGCGGGGTTTTTATCGCCGCACGCATAGCTTACGGCCATGGCAAGGCGCGGGCGAATGCGGGCACCGCCTGGAAAAATCGAATCGCGAATGGCACCAGCAATTTTTGGAGGACAGCCTTGCGATGTGGCATAGGTGACCGCGCGTTCAAGCTCCCGCTCAATTCTCTTCATCGCTTCCACTATAAGCCCCTTTACTGTCACACAAAACTGACAGACAGATTGTCACGTCAAATTGACACATCAGCACTGTTTGTCAACGATGTGATAGGCGCATAGCAACACCAAAAAGCGGTCGAGCCCAACCATGAACCAAAGGCCTACAAACAGTGCTTTGAACGTCCATAACCGCGTTGCAATTATTGGCGCAGGCATGGGCGGCATTGCTGCGGCTATACGTTTATCGGCGCTTGGGTTTCAAGTTGATGTATTTGAAAAAGAGCCTGCTCCGGGCGGGAAAATGCGTGAGATCATCGTTGGTGGCGAAGCCATTAATGCGGGGCCCACTGTGTTTACGATGCGATGGGTGTTTGATGAATTGCTCGATGCCTCACGTCAAACGCTTGAAGATGTGTTGGAGTTCAAACAAGCTGATGTACTCGCGCGGCATGCTTGGGACGACAGCGCGCGGTTGGATCTGTTTGCCGATATAGAGAAAAGTGCTGATGCAATTGGTATTTTTGCGGGTGCGGCCAATGCCAAAGGTTACAGGCAATTTTGTGCCGATAGCGCCACGATATTTCACACATTAAAGCGCAGCTATATCGCTGCGCAGCGACCTTCACCCATTGGCTTGATGCGCAATATCGGCCCACTCAATATTGGCACAATGTTGGGATTAAGACCATTTGCAACGCTATGGAATGCGCTCGGCGATTATTTTCCTGACCAGCGGATGCGCCAGCTCTTTGGGCGTTATGCCACTTATTGCGGATCTTCGCCTTTTTCTGCTCCAGCCACGCTAATGCTGGTTGCGCATGTCGAGCAAGATGGCGTTTTTATTGCCAAAGACGGTATGCACGGTTTGGCCAAAGCCTTAGCAGGCGTTGCGGAAAGCCAAGGCGCGATGTTTCATTATGGTCAAAGTGTTGACCGCATTTTGAATGAAAACGGGCGCGCAGGCGGCGTGGTGTTGAAAGACGGGCGCATTTTTGCGGCAAGCGCGGTGATTTACAATGGTGACGCATCGGCGCTCGCAGACGGCTTGCTAAAAGGCCCCGGACTTAACGCGCCGAAAATCGCAATAAAAGACCGGTCATTGTCAGCAATGACATGGGGCTTTAAGGCAAAAATCAATGGCTTTGACCCGGCGCATCACACCGTGTTGTTTTCAAATGAATACCAAAGCGAGTTCGACGCCATTTTCAAACGCGGAAAAATACCGCAAAACCCAACATCTTATCTATGCCTGCCAGACCGGCAGGCCGATGGAACACTTATGCGGCCAGCCGATGAGGGAGAGCGTGTGTTTTGCCTGATCAACGCGCCTGCCAATGGCGATACCCATATTTATACCCAACAGGAAATGCTAGAATGTCTGAATCAGACAAAAGCCCAAATGCAACGGTGCGGCCTGACGCTGGACATGATGGCAGAGCCGCAATTGGCGGCCTCACCGACGCAGTTCAACAAGCTGTTTCCGGGGTCGGGCGGGGCGCTCTACGGCCCGGCGTCGCACGGGTGGATGGCGTCGTTCAAGCGGCAGGGCGCGCGGACAAAGCTGCCAGGGCTGTATTTGGCGGGGGGCAGCGTTCATCCGGGGCCGGGAGTGCCGATGGCGGCGCTTTCCGGCAGGCTGGCGGCGGAAAGCCTTATGTCGGACCGCTCTATGATGCCGACGTTCCGCCCGGCGGTTACCTCTGGTGGTATACCGACGGCCTGAGTGATTGCGGACGCTACGGCATTGCGGTGATTGCTTTTGTTGGTTCTGTGTTCTCGCCATACTATGCGGTTTCAGGCCGCAAGGACCCCGGCAACCATCTCTGCATTAATGTCGCGCTTTATACACCGGATCAGCATTTTTGGGCGATGACGGAGCGCGGGCGCAAATCGTCTGCGCGCGATGCGCATCATTTCAGCGTCGGGCCGAGCAGTTTGGATTGGGATGGTGAAGAGCTTATCATCCGTTTCGATGAAATCTCTGTGCCCAAACCGCCCGCGCAATTTTTGCCCAAACGCATTGCTGGTTCGGTTCGTTTTAAGCCAGCAGCCATTACTGGCGAAGTGTTTGATATTGATGCCACCGGCAAACATCGCTGGTGGCCGATGGGGCCATCGGGCAACATCAAAGTGGTGATGAAAGATGGTACTGGCCCTGACTGGAACGGCCATGGCTATATGGATTGCAATTGGGGCACCGAACCGATTGAGGCTGGCTTTACCCGCTGGGATTGGGCGCGGGGCACCACACGCGACGGCGGCTCGGTGATTATATATGACAGCGAGCGCCGCGATGGTACGGCGGATATTCTGGCTATTCGCATTGGTCCCGACGGCAAAATATCGCACGTTGCCGCGCCTGATAAAACCAAAATGCCGCGAGCATTTTGGGGCGTCGCGCGCTACGGTCACCACGATAAAGGGGATGTGCCCAAACTCGTTAAAACGCTGGAAGACGGGCCGTTTTATACGCGTTCCGTGATAGACACAGTGATTGATGGAGAACCCGTGCAACTGATGCACGAAGGGCTTTCGGGCACGCGATTTGCCAACCCGATTGTGAAAGCGATGTTGGCGTTTCGGATGCCACGGCGGGGGTAGTCTTCAGATTTTTATATAAGGGGTTCAGACCTATTTTTATTCATCCTGAGGAGCGGGCAAAGCCCGTGTCTCGAAGAACGGAGAAAAATTACGCTCGACATTCAGCGTAGCCTTCGTGGTGCAAGACGGCTCTTCGAGCCTGCTCTCCATGAAGGGGTGGGGTATGAAGCCCGCCTCACGATGAAGGAAAACAGCTACTTTCCCCGCCAAACCGGATCACGTTTTTCGGCAAAAGCTTTGGCGCCTTCCAATTGATCTTCGCTTTCGTAAAGCGCTTTCACGGTAGGAAACTGCTTCTTCGCAATCAAATTCATCGCGTCAGAAAACGACAACGTTTCGGCAGCGCGGGCGACTTCTTTGATGGCGGCGAACACCAGTGGCGGGCCATCAGCAAGTTGACGGGCGATGTGCCAGACACGATCCGCCAGCGCTGCATTATCGGGCAGGATCTCATTGACGAGGCCCCAGCGGTGCGCTTCAGCACCGTCCATCCAGCGACCGGTCAACAGCAAATCCATGGCCACATGATAGGGCATGCGTTTGGGGAGTTTTACCGTTGCAGCATCAGCCAAAGTGCCAGCCTTGATTTCCGGCAGAGCAAAGCTTGAATGCGCAGTGGCGTAGATCAAATCACAGCTCAGTGCCAATTCAAACCCGCCGCCAACGGCCATACCATTGACAGCGGCAATGACAGGCTTGTTGAGGCCGGGTAGCATTTGCAACCCGCCAAAACCGCCAACGCCATAATCGCCATCGACGGCATCGCCGGTTGCCGCGGCTTTCAAATCCCAGCCAGCGCAGAAAAATTTATCGCCTGCGGTTAGCAGAATTGCCACCCGCAAATTGTCATCGTCGCGAAAGGCTTTGAAGGTTTCACCCAAAAGCCGCGAAGTTACCAAATCAATTGCATTGGCTTTCGGGCGGTTGAGCGTAACTTCGAGAATTGCGCCATCGCGCCGCGTTGTGATGACATCAGACATTTTCAAGCTCCACAACCAAAGCATCAGCAATCCATGCGCCTTTGGCGCACACAATCAAAGGGTTGATATCCATTTCAACAAGCGTTTCGGCGTGGCGCAAAGCGAAGGCGGCAATGCCGGATATTGCTTCAGCGGCAGCCTCAAGATCAGCCTTTGGCCGCCCGCGAAAACCGTCAAGCAGCGGGAAGAGTTTGAGGCTCCGCAAAGCGGTTTCGATATCATTGCGGCTGACGGGTAATAATAAAGTTTTTGTGTCGGACAAAAGCTCAACCAAAATGCCGCCGCTGCCAATTGTCAAAACCGGGCCAAACAATGGGTCATGCGCAATGCCGACGATCAGCTCTGCAATGCCGGATTCGACCATACGCTCCAGATATAGCCCGCTGCCCAGTGGAGCCAATACCAATGCTGCGTCGCGTACGTCGGCTGGTGTTTTCAAATTAAGGCGAACGGCGTTTTGCTCAGTTTTATGCGCCACGCCCAAGGCTTTGAGCGCCAATGGAAAGCCAAAACTGGTAGCAAAATTGATGGCATCATTGGGTTTGTAACAAACGATACCATCGGGCACCGGCAGGCCAAAACCACGAAGCCTCGCTTTGGCGGCGGCTTCGTTGATGGTGATAAAAGCACCGACTTTGGCTGATGCGCTTGCAATTGGCTCAGCTGGCACAGCGGCCCAAGCAGTACCAATGAAGGCGGCAACGGTAGTGGCTTCAATCGCTTCAGAAATGCCTTGCATCGGTGCAATATTGCGGGCGATTAAATGTGCCGCCCAAGCCTCTGACAGGTTCTCTGGCAGCGAAGCGAGCACAGCGCCCTTGGCGTCGTTCGTTTTCAAGGCAACATCAAACGCTTCCACTGTATTGTGCCAATCTGTGTCCGAACAGCGGTCAGCACGCGGGAAGTCCAGCACCAGAAAATTCAAATCATAACTGCCGGAAACGAGCGCTGAAAAAGTTGCTGTCATCGCGGGCAAATCATTCCAAATGAATGTGTGATAATCAAGAGGATTGGCGATTGCGACCAGCGGGCCAAGCGTTGCTTTAACACGGCGGGCATGGGCTTCGGTCAGGCTGGGGTAAGTCAGTGACGTACCCAAAACCGCATCCGCCATCACTGAGGCTTCACCGCCTGAACAGCTCATGGATGAAACGCGCGTGCCCGGAAGCGGCCCTGCAACATGCAGCAATTTCAAAGTTTCAATGAACGCCGGAATGGATGAAACACGGCCAATGCCAAGGCGTTTGAGAAATGCGTTCGATGCCGCATCATTGCCCGCCAAAGATGCTGTATGGCTGATGGTTGCAAGCCGCGCCTGCTCGGATGCACCAACTTTAAGCGCAATAATTGGCTTGCCGAGTTCGCGTGCACGGGCGGCCAAAGTTTCAAAACCCGCAACGGAATCAAAGCCCTCGATATGCAAGCCGAGCACTGACACACGCCGGTCTTCAATGAGACCCAGCGCCATTTGCGACAGGCCGGTTTGCGCCTGATTGCCCGCAGTCATTACGAAGGCCAAGGGCAGGCCGCGCTTTTGCATGGTGATGTTCAGTGCAATGTTAGAGGATTGCGTTATGATCGCTGCGCCGCGTGAACCTGCCGGCAATCTTACCCCACCATGCTGATCCGGCCAAAGCGCCACGCCATCGCAGTAGTTCAACAACCCGTAGCAATTGGGGCCAAGCACGGGTATTTCGCCCGCCGCTGCAATCAGATCTGCTTGCAGATTATCATCCCCGGTTTCTGCAAATCCAGAGGCAAAGCAGATCGCGCCGCCTGCTTTTTTTGCCGCTAACTCCCGCACCAATTCAATGGTTTGAAAGCGGTTAACGCCAATAAAACAAGCATCCGGCGAGCCGGGTAAATCAGCAACGCAACGATATGCCTTAAAGCCTTCGATATTGTCTTTGTCAGGGTGCACCGGCCAAATCTCGCCGGTAAAGCCCATCAATTTTGTTTGCCGGATAACGGCTGCGGCCCATGCGCCGCCGAATACAGCGACGGATTTTGGGTTGAGCATGCGGGAGAGGGAGTTGGTCATAACTGACCATTCTGTGAGCTGTGAGTTTGCCCCTCATCCGCCCTTCGGGCACCTTCTCCCCGCGAAGAACGGGGAGAAGGGGAAGAAAGAGCCGTATAAGCATCGGATATAGGTCGCTCATAGGATGCAAGAATGCTCCTCTCTTCCTTCGCCCCGTTCTTGACGGGGAGAAGGTGGCCCGAAGGGTCGGATGAGGGGCTTTTTTCCAACAACAAACTTACGCCCCCAACGGCCTCAGCAACGCCCGTGAAATAATATGGCGTTGTATCTCAGATGTCCCTTCCCAGATTCGCTCAATTCTTGCATCGCGCCAGATGCGCTCCAGCGGCAATTCTTCCATCAGCCCCATGCCGCCGTGAATTTGTATGGCTTCGTCAGCGACGAACGCCAGCATTTCAGTGGCTTTAAGTTTTGCCATCGCCATATCCATCTCGGTGATCGAACCGTGGTCAAACTTCCAGCCAGCTTCCAAAACCATTAATTCAGCGGCTTTCATTTCGACGGCCATATCGGCGAGCTTAAATGATACCCCTTGGAATTTTCCGATCGCTTGGCCGAATTGTTGGCGGTTGGCCGCCCAATCCACCGCATGGCCAAAAGCGCGTTCGGCGCGGCCTAAGCATGTCGCGGCGACCTGCAATCGCGTAGCGCCAAGCCACGTGTTTGCAACTTCAAAGCCCTTATGCACTTCGCCCAGAATTGCCGAAGCAGGCAGGCGGCAATTGTCGAACTCTAATATCGCATTGGTGTAACCACGGTGGCTGACATTTTTGTAACCGTCGCGCACGCTGAACCCCGGCGTGCCTTTATCGACAAAGAACGCGGTTATCAGTTTCTTTGGTCCGCGCGCAGTTTCCTCTTCGCCCGATGCCATGAACACAATTGCAAAGTCGGCGATGTCAGCATGGCTGATGAAATGCTTCGTGCCATTTAACACAAAGTCTGTGCCATCTCCGATGGCGGTCGCCTTCATGCCGCGTAAATCTGAACCGGCGCCGGGTTCGGTCATCGCCAAACAATCTGATTTTTCACCACGTATGCACGGCATTAAATAGCGCTCGCGCTGCTCCGGCGTGCCAGCGAGCAAAATGTTTGAGGGCCGCGCAACGCACGTCCAGTGCAAAGCATAATTGGCGCGGCCGAGCTCTTTTTCATACAGCAACCACGTTAGCGTATCGAGGCCCGCGCCGCCGACATCTTCCGGCATATTGGCCGCATAAAGCCCGGCGGCAATCGCTTTGGCTTTGAGGTCAGCAATCAACTCAGGCCGCAAAACACCTGTACGCTCAATTTCGGCTTCGTGCGGGTAAAGCTCGTTTTCAACGAACGCCCGCGTGGTTTTGATAATGAGCTGCTGCTCTTCTGAAAGGGAAAAATCCATGAATTATACGCTCTTTTTTTGCCCGACAAAACGCCCGAAACCATCAGGTATCGGCAGATTAGCATGAAGTGCACTGAGTTCAGCAAGTTTGGCTGCGACATGGGATTGCGGATCTGAGGATGAGCGCGCACCAAGAGACACATGCAACAGCAAGTGTTCACCTGTTGCGAGCAATCGGCCGTCAGCATGGTGCAGCCAATGAAACAAATGCAGCTTCTTACCTTTACCTTCGATCACTTGTGTCAGCGTATAGACAGGCTCGTTGACGCGGGTTTCATCCAAATGGCGGATGTGAGTTTCGACAGTGAAATATGAATTACCTTGGTCAATATAAGCGCCATCAACGCCAATCAGCCGCATCAGCGCGTCGCTGGCATCGCCGAAAGCTTGCAAATAGCGCGCCTCATTCATATGGCCATTATAATCAGCCCAATCCAAAGGAATGCGGCGGGTCGTGGTTTTGATGGGTTGGGCTGACAGTGCAATCGCGTTGCTTGCTGCACCTTGATCGAAAAGTTTTTTCTCATAAGCCGCCAGCGTTTTACCGGCGCCCCAATCATTGGCTTTGAGCGCCTGCATAATGCCAATCAAATTATCATCGCGTTTTTGAATGAGTTCGCGAATGGTCATATGGCCGGATTGGGCGTCAGATTGTCCAGCGATCAAATCGACCAGCTCATCGTTGAACTCAGGAACATCGGTCAAATGGCTCCATGGCCAAGTGAGGCACGGTCCGAACTGCGCCATGAAGTGCCGCATCCC
>JANOPZ010000032.1:0-2137 GCA_031422195.1 Limoniibacter sp.
TCGAGATGATGTGGCTGACAATACCGAAGCCTGGCAAAATCAAAATATAAACTTCCGGATGCCCAAAGAACCAGAACAAGTGCTGGAACAATATCGGGTCGCCGCCGCCCTGCGGATCAAAAAAGGCAGTTCCGAAATTACGATCCGTAAGCAGCATAGTGATCGCGCCAGCCAATACCGGCAGCGACAACAGCAGCAGAAACGCTGTGATCAATACTGACCAAGCAAACAACGGCATCTTAAACAAACCCATGCCGGGTGCACGCATGTTGAAAATTGTCGTAATGAAGTTAATTGCACCCAAGATCGAGGAAGCACCCGCGATGTGAAGCGACAAAATCGCAAGATCCATTGCAGGGCCAGGTTGTCCAGATGTTGAAAGCGGCGGATAAATGGTCCAGCCGCCGCCAACGCCATAAGCGCCCGGTGGCCCTTGAACAAACATCGAGGCCAGCAAGAGAAAGAAAGCAGGTGGCAAGAGCCAAAACGAAATATTGTTCATGCGCGGGAATGCCATGTCTGGCGCTCCGATCATGATCGGGATCATCCAGTTTGCAAAACCGCCGATGAGCGCAGGCATGACCATAAAGAAGATCATGATCAGGCCATGGCCCGTCGTAAACACGTTGTACATGTGCTTCCCGGCATCAATCGCCGCGTCGCCTTCAACGCCATAGACCATGGCAGCCAGCCCATGAAAAATCTGAATGCCGGGAGCCTGTAATTCCATGCGCATTGCAATCGACAGCGCACCGCCAATGATACCCGCAAGAATAGCAAATATCAGATAAAGCGTGCCGATATCCTTATGGTTGGTCGAAAACAACCAACGTTTGGCAAAGCTAATTTTGTGGTCACTAGCGTGGTCGCCTGCATATCCTGCTGCACCTGCCATTTTATACTCCATATTCAAAAGTCAGTTTCAAAAATCCAGCAATGCTGGACTGATCAATCAATCAGCCGACGCTAAGGCATTTTTCGTTTTGAGCGCCGCCATTAGGGTTTTATTTGCCAAGCCAACGTCTGTTGCTGCTGCCGTCGCCCAAGATGCATAGTCTTGTTTGGAAACAACGCGAACGGCGATCGGCATATACGCATGATCTTTGCCACAAATTTCGGAGCATTGGCCGTAATAGAGCCCCTCTTTTTCAGCCAAGAACCATGTCTCATTCAAACGGCCCGGTACCGCATCTCGCTTGATACCAAACGCTGGCATTGCAAAAGCGTGGAGTACGTCAGCCGCTGTAACCAGAACTCGAACCACCGTATCGACAGGGACCACAATTTCATTATCAACGGCCAAAAGGCGCGGGTATGCTGCCACATCTTCTTTGCCGTAGGTGGCGCGGTCGCTCTCTTTCAGCAAATTCGCGTCAAAGGTGATTGGCGCGTCGGCGAGCTGATATTCATAGGCCCAATACCACTGATTGCCAGTGGCTTTTATGGTCAACTCAGCTTCACGTGGTGGGGTATATTGCGCGTTCAAAAGCTGAAATGACGGGAAGGCGATCGCCACCAAAATCAGAACCGGAACAGCCGTCCAAATCACTTCGATCAGCGAATTGTGTGTGGTGCGCGAAGCAACAGGGTTTGCGGATGCGCGGAATTTCCAACACACGTAGCCAAGCAACGCTGCCACAAAAATCGTAATCGGCACCATGAACCAAAGCGTATATCGCTCAAACCAAATCAGACTTGACATTATTTCGGTTGCAGCGGGCTGCAATGTCATTTGCCAAGGTTCTGGCTGGGCGGCAATGGCCATCATTGGAGCAGCAAATGAAGCTGCGAAAGTTGCAAATATTCGTTTCATAGGTGCGCTCACGCCAGTTCCCTTGATCAAATTGCCTCTGCAAAATATGGCGGTGTGGTTTTGTTTTACCGGCTATATTGCGACAGCGTTTGTGAGGCCCACTAAAACCACAGTGGGCGGCGCGGCGCAAGGAAAGCGGTGGTTAAGCTGTGCGGCATTTTGCACAAATTCAACAGTTCACCGGGCTTAACAAGCCAAAGCCTTGTTTGTTACCACAAGTGTTGTTTTTTAAGCGTTGTAAAAGCAGGGTGTCACGATGATGATTCGAATTAACAGCCTGAAACATATTGCTGCGTTTGCAGCCGTTATTTTTGCGATCCCTGC
>JANOPZ010000033.1:0-18818 GCA_031422195.1 Limoniibacter sp.
TGATTAGCTTGCGGCACGAACAGCAAATGCGTCAAGGCCTTCAACGCGCCAAATCAGCGACCACGGCATCGAGCACCATCATGCCATCGCGGGTGGCGCGCAAACGTCGGTCGGGCGTTACCTCCAACATGCCATCGCTGACCAACGGTTGAATTGCCTCTTCTGAAAGCGCTTTTCCGGTGAGGCGTTCAAAACGTTCCAATGAAATGCCTTCACGCAACCTGAGGCCCATCAGCAGCATTTCATCGCCCTCTTGGCCAGGCATCAAATGCTCTTCTTCAATCACACCATGTTCAAATGAACCCACAGCATCAAGCCAGCGTTCCGGGTTCTTTTCAGTCATAGTCACCGTGCGCGCAAATCCCTCTTTGAAGCGGCCATGTGCACCCGGTCCGGCCCCGACATATTCGCCATAACGCCAATAAACCAGATTATGACGGCTCTCAGCACCCGGCACAGCATGGTTAGACACTTCATAAGCGGGCAGGCCGTGGTTGGCCGTAATCTCTTGCGTCACCTGATAAAGCCGCGCTGCGTGGTCTTCATCGGGAATTTTCAATTTACCAGCTTTGTGCAGCCCATAAAACGGCGTGCCTTCTTCAATTGTCAGCTGATAAAGCGACAAATGATCAGCGGCGTGGCTGATCGCTTGTTTCAGCTCGAGCGCCCATTCTTCTTCGGTTTGCGAAGGGCGGCGGGCATAAATCAAATCAAATGACAGGCGGGGGAATGTTTCCCGTGCAAGGGCAATGGCTTGCAACGCCTGTTCGGCATTGTGCAGCCGGCCAAGCATTTTAAGGTCGATGTCATTCATGGCTTGAACGCCAAGCGATACGCGATTGACGCCTGCCGCGCGGTAGCCTTTGAAACGTGACGCTTCAACACTGGAGGGATTTGCTTCCAATGTAATTTCGGCGCTGTCTTCAATTGTCCATAGGCTGGCCACGCAATCCAGCAATGCGCCAACGGTTGCAGGCTCCATCAATGATGGTGTGCCGCCGCCGAGAAATATTGAGCCGACCGAGCGAGGCCCGGTGCGTTGCCGATAATGCGATAATTCGCGCCTGAAGGCATCAACATAGGCTTGCTGGTCGATCTTTGTATGGCGAACATGGGAGTTAAAATCGCAATATGGGCATTTGGCAGCACAAAACGGCCAATGCAAATAAACGCCGAAGCCGCCCTCAGTTTCAGGTAAGCGATTGGTTATGTTTTGGTTGATCATGGCTCAATCAAATGGGTTTCAGCAAACAGTTTGAAAGCCCGCGCACGATGCGACAAAGCAGCTGCATCTCCCGGTTTCCATCCGTGTTTTTCATCGGCAGTCATTTCGCCAAAGGTGCGCAAATGGCCATCGGGCAAAAATACCGGATCATAGCCGAAGCCATCATCACCGCGTGGCGGCCATATCAATGTGCCAGCGGCATCGCCTCTGAAGAACTGGGTTTCACCATCTGGCCAAGCCAAACATAACGTGGCGACAAATCGGCCTTTGCGTTGGCCGGGCAAGGTTGCGCCAGCTTCAACCAACGCATCTTCAACCTTTTGCATGGCAACGCTAAAACTGCGCGAGCCATCCGGCAGCGTTGCCCAATCGGCGGTATACACACCAGGTTGATTGCCAAGGGCATTAACTTCCAAACCGCTATCATCTGACAAAGCAACCAAACCCGTTGCCCTTGCGGCAGCGAGCGCCTTGATTGCAGCGTTGGCTTCAAAAGTGGTTCCGGTCTCCTCCGGCTCTGGCAAACCCAGTTCGCCTGCTGAAATCACCTCAATACCAAACGGCGCGACAAGTCCGCGAAACTCCGCGAGTTTACCGGCATTATGGGTGGCCAAAACCAATTTTTTTTCGGTCAGTTGACGCATTTCAAGCGCTGATGGCCTCACGCTGTTTTTCAACAAGATCGTGTGTCGCTTTTTTGGCCAGCTCCAGAAGCGCTAAAAATTCAGCCTCCGAAAACGGTGCACCCTCAGCAGTACCTTGAATTTCAACAAGGCCGCCATTGCCGGTGATGACGAAATTGGCATCCGTGTCGGCATTGCTGTCTTCTGCATAATCCAAATCAGTGACGGGCGTGCCCTGAAAGATACCGCAGGAAACCGCCGCAACATGGTCTTTCAAGACACGGCGCACAGACACAAGTTGGCGGCCTTCCATCCATTTGAGGCATTGGTGCAGCGCGACAAAACCACCGGTGATGGCTGCCGTTCTGGTGCCGCCATCGGCTTGGATCACATCGCAATCAACCGTGATCTGACATTCGCCCAAAGCGGATAAATCGGTAACGGCACGCAATGATCGGGCAATCAAGCGTTGAATTTCCATCGTGCGCCCGCCCTGTTTGCCCGACGCGGCTTCACGTTTCATACGCTCGCCAGTGGCGCGGGGTAACATGCCATATTCAGCCGTGACCCAGCCCTTGCCGGTGCCGCGCATCCATTGCGGCACTTTGCTTTCATAGCTGGCGGTGCATAGCACCTGCGTATTGCCAAATGACACAAGGCATGAGCCTTCTGCGTGAACGCTGACGCCGGTTTTGAACGATACGTCGCGCATTTCATAAGGTTGGCGGCCGGATGGGCGCATGAAAAAGTCCTTTAATTTTCTTTGTTGCCGCGTCCTAGCTGCTTCAACGCTCGGGCGCAAAGGAAAACACCCAATGACTGCTGGTGATTGAAGGTTGAGGATAAGCGTTCTACATCAGAATGATGTCAGACTTTATTTCCAACAAGCCAGTGCCAATGTCAGGCCAAACACTCGACCAGCGCTCACGCGATATTTTTCGCCAAGTGGTAGAATCATATCTTGGTGACGGCACGCCAGTGGGCAGCCGCAATTTATCGCGTTTGCTCACCGCCCAATTGTCGCCAGCCACCATCCGTAACGTGATGAGTGATCTTGAGCATTTAGGCCTGATCTATGCGCCGCATATTTCAGCAGGGCGCTTGCCAACAGAGTCTGGCTTAAGGTTTTTCGTCGATAGCTTTATGGAA
Organism: Limoniibacter sp.; assembly: GCA_031422195.1. Classification (GTDB taxonomy): domain Bacteria; phylum Pseudomonadota; class Alphaproteobacteria; order Rhizobiales; family Rhizobiaceae; genus JALOTE01. The sequence continues at coordinate 2,998 of JANOPZ010000033.1, forward strand.
ATGGGCAATCTCACCTTTGAAGAGCGCGCTAACATTGAAACACAAGTGCGCAATGCGGGTGAAGGTCAAAGTACACAATCTGTGCTTGATCAGGCTGGAAAGTTGCTTTCAGGTTTATCGCGTGGAGCCAGCCTTGTGATGGCCGGCAAGAATGAAAGCCCGCTTAAACATATTGATTTTGTGCTGCTCGAAACCTTCAAAGCCTTGGCAATTTTGGTCAATGAGCGTGGTGATGTTGAAAATAGGGTGATTGAGCTTGCCCCCGGCACAACGCCGTCTCAGCTTGCGGAAGCGGCAAATTTTCTAAATGCCAATTTGCGCGGCGCAACATTGAGCGAAGCGCGCAATCGTATGGCAACTCTGCGTGAAAAAACCGAGCGCGAGCTTGATGTTTTGTCGGCAAGCCTGGTTGATCGTGGTTTGGCGGTTTGGAGCGGAGCCGACACCGGATCAACTGCCAAACTCATTGTGCGCGGCACCGCGAACTTGCTCGATCCGGCAGCTGGCGCTGGCGAATTGGAACGTATTCGCTTGCTGTTTGAAGACCTCGAAAGTCAGGGCGATTTGATCAAGCTTTTAGAATCAGCAGAGGCTGGCACAGGTGTCAGGATTTTCATCGGGTCCGAAAACCGATTGTTTTCTTTATCCGGCTCATCCGTCATTGTAGCGCCGTTCAGAGACAGTGAGCAAAAAGTGATTGGCGCGCTCGGCGTGATTGGCCCGACGCGCCTTAATTATGCCCGCGTTGTGCCAATGGTTGATTTCACGGCGCAAATTCTCGGCAAGGTGCTGGGTTAACGCAATCACCACTTGATTTTTCGCCGCCCACACCTGATATCGCTGCCATATTCACTTGGTAAAAATCTTTGACACCCGTTTGAACGGCACCGGAGCCTCGGCATGAATAATGATTCCAATAAACGATATGGTTCCGATGAGCATATGGATGAGGATGCCCTGGCTGACGCTATGAATCAACTCGAAGACGATGATCGCAAAGACGGTGATCGCGAAGAGGAAGAGTTAGAGGAAGAAGAAGCCGAAGAAGAGGAGGTTGATGAAGCCGATCTTCTGAAAGCTGAAATCGTTAGTCTTAAAGAGCGCTATATTCGTTTGGCCGCTGATATGGAAAACCTGCGCCGTCGCACCGAGCGCGAAGTTAAGGATGCGCGGATATTTGCAATTTCGAACTTTGCCCGTGATGTGTTGTCGGTCTCTGATGATTTGAGCCGCGCGATGCAAGTCGTGCGTGACAGCCAAAACACCGAAGATCCGCTGGCTTCTGTTGCCGGTTTGGTGGAAGGCATTGCTGCCACCGAACGCGCGATGATAACCACCATGGAACGCCATGGCGTCACCCGTGTTGACCCGGTTGGCGAAAAGTTTGACCCTAATTACCATCAGGCTATGTTTGAGGTACCAGACGCGACCAAGCCCAACAACACAGTTATGAATGTTGTGCAGGCCGGGTTTAAGATCGGCGAGAGGATGCTTCGCCCGGCTTTGGTGGGTGTTTCCAAGGGCGGGCCGAAAGCCTAGCATCTCACTTTACGTCAGCTAGCCTGTCATAAACGGTTGCCAAAAGTGACCCTTTTGGCCCTTTGCCTGCCCTGATTGATTGTCAAAGGCGTAAAGACGATCAACAGGCTACACATCAACTCATGAAATATGTTGCTTTTTCTGCTGCTATTGCCGCTGCGCTTTTGCTTTCTGCACCCGTTTTTGCCAGTTCCAGTTGCGGTACTGCATCTTGGTATGCACTCACTTCTAAAACCGCCAGCGGTGAACGTATGAACCCGGCTAAACTAACAGCCGCACATAAAACACTTCCATTTGGCACCACCTTGAAAGTGACGAACCCTAACAATGGCAAATCTGTTGTGGTGCGCATTAATGACCGCGGGCCGTTTATCAAAGGGCGCGTTCTTGACTTATCAAAGGCTGCCGCGAACCAAATCGGCATCATCAGCCGTGGCCATGGCAAAGTCTGCTTCAGTAAAGTTTGATCAGCCAAACCGGTTGCGAATGTTCTGAAAATTCTTTGGCCAAAATCCTCGCGCATCTTCGCGGATGAATGTTGCAAGTCCTGCCAAGGCAACCAAGGTCAAACCCATCAGCGCAATTGCGTCCAGCCATTCATTGAAGAACAACACACCAAGTGCGACGCCCCACATAAGCTGTGAATATTGCAGCGGGGCGATGCGGTTGGCGGGCACTGTCTGCGACGCAATCATCAGCATTAAACTTGCGCTTCCATGCAAAACACCTGCCGAAGCTAACATGGCAAGCGTGCTCAAATCAGGCCATTGAAACCCAGCCAGCATCAAAATACCATTGGCAATAAGAGCGTACACAATGGATACGCCCATTAAGGATGTGCGCTTTTCGCTGGTGCTAATTTGGCGCACAACCACCAATGCAATTGCACCGCACAGGCCAGCGCCAACAGCTGCAAAATGGGCAGGAGTGATCTCACGAAATCCTGGCCGGATAACGATCAGCACGCCAATCATGCCAACCATCAAGGCCGACCAGCGCCGCCAACCCACGCGTTCTTTGAGAAAAATCACTGACAAAATGGTGACAAAAAACGGCATCAGGAAAAACAAAGTATAAGCTTCAGCGAGGGGAAGTTTCGTAAAAGCATAAAAGCCAAAAATTCCAGCGCCAACCCCGGCAAGCGCCCGCAACTGGGTCAGCCAAGGATGATTCATCTGCATCATCTGCGCCCAGCTTTCATGGGCCGGCCGCGTATAGGCCACGGGTAACACAGAAAATATAGTGACGAAAAAGGCCACAGCAAATACGCTGATATCGCCTGAACCTCCAGCTTTAATCAGCGCGTCGCCAGCTGCGTAAAAAGCAAAGGCGGCACAAGCCATCAACAAAGCACGGGTCACGGGCAGCCTCAAAATACGTTTGGAATCAGTTTGGTTTTTTGTAACGCGATTTGCCGTTGCGGTCTTTCTGTTTGTTGTGGCAAGCCCCGCAAAAGCGCCGACTGACATTGATAATGCCATGTCAAACTACGCGGAATATATAAATGGAGAATGATGAGAGCCCGCTAAAGTTTTCAGCGCGCAATGAATGTGATGGCTTTGATGCAGCGGCCAGCGGCGAGGATGAAATCATTCATCGGTTGGGCCGCGTTTACAGAAAACAAGTGCGCAATGCTGAGCGCTTAATAACACGGCGATTTAGTGTTCGTATGACCGAGTTTACGATTTTGCATATGTTGGCTGCTGTGGGACCATTGCGGTTACGGCGCATCGCGACAGAACGCTATTTGCTGATCGAAGACGTGTTTTTGGCTGCCGGAACGTTGTTGGAACGCGGATTTATCCGCTTTGTTAAGATGGGCGAGCACTATGGTCCTGCCGAAATAACGCCGCTAGGCCGCCGTCTTTCTGCAAGATTAAGTCCCCGTGTGCTGGCCCGTCAAACAGAATTGACCGCTCATCTGGCCAAACAAAACCGCACGCGACTTCTCAACATGCTTGCGAGGCTTGAAGCTGAACTCGATGACGAAGCCAAGACGCAGGATTCCACCGCCCTGGAAATTGACCAGCTTGCTGAATGGATGGACGCTGAGTTTTCAGGGACAGCTGATGACCTTGCAGCTTAAAATTTGCAGCTTAAGATTTACAGCCTCTTAGCAACGATAACGCCGCATGGCTCTAACTCAAGTGTTCCAACCAATACTTGATAGGCTGTCAGAAGATGTGAGACATCCACTGCGTCCGGTCCATGATTGAACACAAACCGCAAACGACCCTGATCGCGCAAGCGAATGCCTTGGTGAAGTGTCAACGTTTCCAAGCCTGCTTGTCCTGCCAATGCCCTATAAAGGGTACGGTTGGTGTCAGGGTCTGCCCATCCAGTGATATAATGAACACGGCCTGCTTGATCTGAAATATGAAAGGCTTCGCCATCGCCCGTGGTGGTATGAACAATGACACCCTCGCCCGCTGTAATAAATTCTCGCCAGCATTTGACGTGGCCACCCGCCACAAAATCAACCGGTGAATGTTCGGGGAGTGAATCAATCCGGCGCACTTTGAAATTCAGCCATTTTTGAATGGCTGCGCCCGGTGGCAATGTTGCCGGAATGGCAAAATCGGCGGTCTTTGCGCCGGTGCGCGGACCAAGGACGACCAATTGGGTGGCAGGATCAAGCGATGCTATAAAATCGTCTGGTGCAGAAAACAAAGCTGGCGCTACCACCATTTTATAGCCCGCCGCTGAACCGGCTTTGGGCCGGACAATATCAACCGACAAGCCATTGCCGCGGAGTGCGCGGTAAACATCCATCATCAAACCCAAATAGGAAAAACTGGCGGCTTGAGGTTGTATTTGGTGCGCCCAAGCACTTTCATAATCAAACACCAATGCCACATCGGATTTTGAGGGTTCAAGCAAGATATCTTGTTTTTCTATTTCGGCGGCAATGTCGCGTGAGGCATACCATGCTTCGTTCAATGTCGAATCGGGCAGCAGCAGCGCTTCATGCATTTGCTCTTGTGCAAACGGCGCTTGGCGCCAACGGAAATATGACACCAGTTCTGCACCGGCTGCAAATGCCTCCCATGTCCACATCCGCACCGCCCCTTTGGCAGGAGCGGGGTTGTGAGGTGCCCAGTTTACCGGGCCGGGCTGCTGCTCCATGATCCACAACCGCCCGTGCCCGCACGCACGGTAAAGATCATGGTGAAACGCCTGCGCATCAGGATCACCGACCCGCATGTAACGCTTACGGCGCTCTGGCGCGTTTTGGTCGCGATCTAAAAACCCGATCGGGTAGCTGTCCCACGTCGCCACATCTAAATCATCTGAGACGGCAAAATGATCAAATGCAGTAAACCAGCCCATGAAATTATGCACAATATCGCGGCCCGGTGAATAGCCACGAATAATGTCAGTTTGCAGCCTGTTGAACGATACCACTTTATCAGAGCAATAGCGTTGAAAATCCAATCGGTGCGAGGGGTTGGTTTCAGTGACCGCCAAATTGGGCAGGTCAATCTCGTCAAAGGAGCGGTATTCCATCGACCAAAATACGTTGCCCCATGCGCGGTTCAAAGCCTGCGGTGATTGGTATTTTTGAGACAGCCATTCGCGAAAGCCGTGCTTTGCAGCATCAGAATAGCTTTCCACCGTATCATGGCAACCATACTCATTATCGGTTTGCCACGCCACAATGGCTGGGTGCTTGCCATAGCGCTCCGCCAGCAACTCAACAATCCGCACGCATTCGCGGCGGTAACCCTCGTGGCTGAAACAATAGTGGCGCCGGGAACCAAATTTGCGCGGATTGCCTTGTGCGTCCACGCCAAGCATCGATGGCATTTCATCTACCAACCATTTGGGTGGGGTGGCAGTGGGCGTGCCGAGCACGATTTTAAGGCCGGCTTTGGCAAGAGTATCAACCGCGCGGTCGAGCCAATCCAATTCATACTGGCCGGGCTCAGGTTCCATCCGCGACCATGCAAATTCACCGATTCGCACATGGGAAATGCCCGCTTCCACCATTTTGGCAGCATCCCATTCCCAGCGGGCCTCATCCCAATGCTCAGGGTAATAACAAACGCCGAGGAGTGGCTTGGTCATGGGGTGGCACTTTCGTTTCGAGGGCAGGATATTAGAAGTTAGTCACCCCCGCCCTTCTTGTGCGGGGGACTAGGCTTTTTTCGGGTCTCAACTGCCAAACAAATCAATAGGTCCTGACCCTAGGTTTCCGCACAAGCGGCGGGAATGACTAAATTCTAAATTTTGGAAATAAGTTAAGATCACTTTTCACAGCGCCACTGAAGGTTCCGCCCGCCCGCGAAGCCCGAGTTCCACAATATAGGTTTTACCCGCTTCAGGGTCAGCTTTGCGTTGGGCTTCATCCATATGCTGCCAAGCCGATGTCACCGCTAAACCACCTAAACCCGTGCCATAAAAAGCGGGGCAGGATGGTTGTTTCATCGGCATGGCAATCGACTTAATCCGTGCACCTTCCGGATTGTAACAATCCAAAGAGCCTGCACCCCAACGCGCATTCCAAATCTGGCCGTCGCCATCGCAAACCGACCCGTCCAGCCCGCCTTCATCATTGCTGCTATCAAAAAACACCGATGGCTCGCCAATTGGCAACCCCAATATGGGGTCGCAATCAACGCGCATCATTTTATTGACTGCGGTGTCGGTGAAGTAAGCTTTGCGGCCGTCAGGCGAAAAGCAAATCGCATTGGGAATGGAAATATCAGAATATAATTTTTTAACTTCGCCTTCGCGGTACCAATAAATCGCACCGGCTTGATGCTCCGCATTTTTGCCCATTGTGCCAAACCATAATGCACCTGACGGGTGGGTGCGGCTGTCATTGGAACGTGTGATTTTATTTGTCTCTTCAATTGCAACACGGCGGATCAAACGGCCCGTCACGCGGTCGCGCACATAAAGGCCGTCTTCAGCCACAACCAATTGGCGGTCGCCATCAATTGACGCCAAGGCGCTGGCCATAAATGGCAGTTGGTGCGCTGTAAAACGGCCGTCACCCGTGCGTTGTTCAAGCAGACGTTGGCCCGTGATATCAAACCAAAACAGCGTTTGCGATGTAACGTCGAAGGTTGGCCCCTCGCCCAGCTCGCTGACGTCAGGCGAAAAGAGTGTGATTTCCGTCATGTTAAAAGCCCATATAAGAAATTAAACCGACTGGCCGACAAACGCGTCGTCCCAAGCAGCAACCGCCTTGGCGGCACGTTTTCCAACCTCATCGGCTTCCATGCCGGGTTTGTAAAGGCTTGAGCCAAGGCCAAATGTGCTAACTCCGATGGCACCATAGGCTATAAAATCTTTATCAGTTACGCCGCCAACCGCGCCGATCCGGCAGCCTTTTGGCAAAATCGCTGACAGCGCTTTGATACCATCAGGCCCAAGAGCGCTGGCCGGGAAAAACTTGAGGCCGGTTGCACCGAGTTTAAGCGCAAACAGCGCTTCGGTAGCGGTAAACACACCGGGCATAGATACAAATTTATGCAACCGTGCGCGCGCCATAACGTCTGCATCAATATTTGGCGAAATCATCAAGGTACCGCCGGCATCATTCAAACGGTCGGCATCGTCTGCGGTCAGCACCGTTCCCGCGCCAATCAAAACGCCGGGAAATGCATTGACCAGTTTCGTGATGGAATTGAACGGGTCTGGCGAATTTAGCGGCACTTCAATCGCTGTGATACCGGCTTTAATCAGCGCCTCGCCAATATTTTCAGCTTCACTTGGCTTCAGACCACGCAGGATCGCAATCAAATCGCGTTTGAGGCCCGGCCATTTGGCAGAAGGGATCATTCGGCAGCCCTTATCTTATTGTTTTGAAAATGGTGAGCTGCACTCAAAAGACCAGCGCGCACCATGGCTGATCCGTCTTGGATATGCGGGTTAAAACCAGCAATCGATAGCGCGGCATGATACAAAAGACCAAGCGAACCAGAGCCAATAATATGGATATCGCCGCTTGATTGACCCAATATTGCCGACGCATCGCGGATTTCAGTCCCGATCAACAAGCCCGACAAAGCAGCACTGGATTGCTCAGCGTTGGTGTGATTGACCAAGGAAGCTGCACGGATTGAAAACAGGCGGCCAAGCCCGCCGTCTTTTGTCAAGCCAATTTGCACATGCTCAAGAAACAGCGGATCAATGGCTGAAACTTTTGCCTCGTTTCCCGTTGAATGACGCAAAATGGAATGCTGGCGCAACAGTGCATAAAGTTCACCCGTCATCGCGCTCACAAAATCAACAATCGCGCCGTTTTGTAACGTCACCCATTTTGAGTGGGTGCCAGGCAGACAAGCCAATCCATCGGTCACATTTTTTGCAACACTCAAGCCAAGCAATTGCGTTTCTTCGCCGCGCATCACATCAGGGCGCGAAGCCAGTTTGCGGGCAACGCCCGGCAGTATGCGGATGGTTCGATGATGCGACGCGAAGGTTACGCTTTGAGAGGCTAAACGAGCCAGAGCCACCGGTGTTTCAGCATAGGCAGCCTCGCGCCAGCCTTGGCGCGAGCCTGCCATGCCGCAAATCATTGCTGGCAAGTCTTGTGATGCACCAAGTGCGGTTAAAACCCGCTCTAATACGGATGCAAATGCGTCAGCAGCCAAAGAACCCATGCCGTCTGCCGTCATCTGCTCTGCAATAACAGCGCCGCTGTGATCTGCCAGCCATACGCGCAAGTTTGTTGTGCCCCAATCAACAAGAGCAAAAGCGGCTTGTTGAACAGGCGCTGTCATCCGGTCACAACCACGCCGCCATCAACGACCAAAGCTTGGCCTGTCATCATACGGCTGGCATCCGATGCTAAAAACAAAGTGGGGCAAACCATATCTTCCGGCGGAATTTCAGACTTAAGACACTGGCGTTCCATATGTTTGGCCAAGTGCTCGCCCTCATCGCCCACCCATAAATCCTTTTGGCGTTGGGTGATAACCCAGCCCGGGGACAGCGCATTACAACGAATGTTAAAAGACCCGAGTTCGCGCGCAATCGAGCGCGTCATGCCGTTAATGGCCGATTTGGCCGCTGTGTAAGACGGATAACCCGCATTCCCCATCATATAGGAAATCGACGAGAGGTTGATGATGGAGCCCCAACGGGCTTTGCGCATCGCAGGAGCGACCGCTTGAATCGCAAAGTAATGATGGCGCAAATTAACACTCATCATGTGGTTCCAGCCTTCAACCGTCAGTTCATCCAACGTGTGGCGGTTGTCCCAAGCGGCATTATTGACCAGCACTTCAATATCGCCATGCGCTGCGGCAGATTGCTCAATTGAAACTTTTAATGCCGGAATATCTGTAACATCGCATTTTATGAACAACGGCCGGTTGCCATATTCACGCTCCAACCTGTCGCAGAGTTCAGTTGCATCTGAGCGTTGAACAAACGCCACTTTGCAGCCCTGCGAAATAAACCCTTCCGTCAAAAACTCACCGATGCCGGAGCCGCCGCCGGAGATCCAAACAGAACGGCCTTTAAGGTCCGGAAAATTGGCAGGAAGATTCATCATCAGTATTTCAGCCTTTGGTTGCGCCAAGCGTGAGCCCGGCAATAAAGTGTTTTTGCATCAGGAAAAACATCAGCACTGGCGGCAGAGCGGCCATGATTGAACCAGCAGACACCAGATGCCACTGCGCAATCCATTGGCCATTGAGTGACGACAGACCGGCGGTCACCGGTTGATGATCAGGGCCGGATGTCAGAACGGTGGCCCAAAAAAACTCATTCCAAATGAAGGTGAAAATCAGCACCGACAAAGCGGCAATTGCTGGCCGCATCAGCGGGAGCACGATATGCCAGAAAATTTTGATTTCACTGACGCCTTCAACGCGCGCCGACTCAATCAATTCAAACGGCAACGCTTTGATAAAGTTGCGCATGAACAATGTACAAAATCCGGTCTGAAACGCGACATGAAACAGGATCAACCCCTGATAGCTGTCATACATGCCCAATTGCAAAGTAAGGTCACGCACGGGCACCATTAGAATTTGGAATGGCACGAAATTTCCGGCAACAAACATGAAAAACAACAATAAGTTCGATTTGAACTTATAAACCGCTAGCGCAAAACCGGCGAGGCACGATAAAATCAATGTACCCACAACCGTCGGAATCGTCACAAAAAATGAGTTCCGCATATATTTGGCCATCGGCGTGTTGGTAAAGATATCAACATAATTGCGCCATTCAAACGACGACGGCACACCAAAATAATTGCCTTGCGCCAAATCAGAAGCGGGCCGCACTGAGGTAAGCGCAACACCCAAGAGTGGCAAAAGCCATAGCAACAAGGCCAATGGCAACGCTATGGTATACATCCATTGAACGGGTTTTGAGGTTTTTTCGATCGGTGTTGGAAACATGGTTTTATCCCCCCGCCCGTTCGTCGCGGACCATCTTCCAGATAAAGCCGGTGATAAACACCATCATGATCAAGAAAAGAATGACCGCAATCGCCGCGCCATAGCCCATCCGGTAGCCATACTCCGACAGCGCCTGCTCATACATATAAAACGATAAAACGCGGGATGAGCCAAACGGGCCGCCATCCGTCATAACCGAAACAATATCGAACGACCTTAGTGCCCCGATGACTGTTACGACCACAGCAATAAAGGTTGCGGGGCGCAGCTGCGGAATAACCACATACCACAGCATCCGCCAGCCCTTTGCGCCATCCAAACGCGCGGCTTCAATCTGGTCAGGCGAAATATTGTTGAGGCCGGTTAGATAGAGAATCATGCAATAGGCAATTTGTGGCCAGAGCCCTGCGGCCACCAGCGCATACGTTACCTTATCAGGATCGGCCAAAAATGCGATTCCGGTGCCGGTTGCCCATTCGATCAAGAGATACAGCAAGCCAAAATTTGGCGCGTAGAACCATGAGAACACCAAACCGACAACAACCTGGCTGATGACGAACGGGAAAAAAAACAGTGATTTATAAAACCTTATGCCCGTGACTGTTTGATTGAGAAATATAGCAATAAACAAGCCTGCCGGCACGGCGAGCATAAATAGGACCAACCAAATCACGTTATTCTTGAGTGAAATATAAAAATTGGCATCGCCAAACAGTTCAACGTAATTGGCCATACCGAGCCACGTCTTTTGACCCAAACCATCCCAATCATAAAACGATAACCAAATTGATGAAATGATCGGGTAGATCACGTAAACCACAAACATGAACAGGCCCGGCGCTAAAAACAACCAAGGTGCAAGCGCCCTTTGGTTGGTTTTCCACCATGAGCGCTGTGCATAATTTCCGCTGTCAGTAATGGCCATTTAGCGTCCTCCCGCAAGCCGCGCTGGCTGTGCGCACTTACTGCACCGTAGAAAATTAAATCTTGAGCGAAGTTCAGTTTTGAACCATTTCCAAGAAAGCCACGACAAGGCAGCGTGCCGGGAAAGTGTTCAAATGCCAGAAAAAAGGGTGGCCAAAACAGCCACCCTTCGTAAAAATATTATTTGTAGATACGAGCGCGGGCTTCTTCGAGGCGCGCGAGAATGGCATCAAGGTTTTCAGGTTTAACCATGAATTCCTGGAAGCCTTCCATACCAATTTTCGCCATTTCAGCCGGAGCATCACGGTCGAAGAACTGGGCAAGACCAGAAGCTGTTGAAACAGTCTCGAAACCGGCTTTGATGAATGGATCATCTGCACCAACGGTTGCGGTTTTGTTTGTAGGCAACTGGCCAATGGCGGCGTTTAACTTGGTCTGGGCAGGGCCCGAACCGACAAATGCCAAAAAGAGTTTGGCATCGGCAGCATTTTTAGCACCTGATGGAATATGGATCGTGTCTGTTGGAGCCTCTTCAGCACGTGGAACGCCCGGGGTGATTTCCGGGAACACGAGGAAGCCGAGGTTGTCGTTGGTCATGCCGCCTTCTTTGAAGACACCGACAGCAAAGTTACCCATCACGTAGTTTGCAGCTTTACCTTGAACGAGCAAAGCGGCAGCATCCTGCCAATCAATGGCAGCATGGTTTTTGGTTGTGTGTGGCACGATACGGGCCCAATTGGCGAACACGGCCTTCACTTTATCGTCGGTCCACGCAACTTTACCGGCTGTCAGATCCATATGGAACTCATAACCATTGGTGCGCAGGTTCATATAATCGAAAATACCGGCAATTGGCCACAGGGCTTTTGAACCGGTTGTCACACAATCAACGCCAGCGGCGGTGAATTTTTCGCAGTTGGCAACAAACTCATCCCAGTTTTTAGGCTCGGTTACGCCAGCCGCTTTGTAAACGTCTTTATTGTAATAAATGCCCCACTGGTAGTAGGTGTAAGGGATACCCCATTGTTTGCCGTCAATGGTCATGCCGCCGAGCGATGATGACATCTGGTCTTTAAAGCCATTGGCTTCCCAAACATCAGACACGTCCATGAACTGGCCAGCTTTTACAAATGGTGCCATGCGGTTGCCAGCATACCAGTTGGCCAAATCAGGCGCATCAGCGGTCAAGAAGTTGCGGATCGCTGTTTTATAGCCTTCATGGTCGAAGTTTGTCAGCTGCACATCAATATCGGGGTTAGCGGCTTCAAAGTCGGCAATCAAAGCTTCCATCGCTTTGAGTGGAATTGGATCGTAGTCAGCATTGTATTTTACAACGCGCTGTTCGGCCATTGCAGCGCCTGCCATCAAGGCAACAGCGGCAGAGCCAAGCAAAATAGTTTTAAAAAGTTTCATTCGGGTCATCCTCCTAGTGATTGGCATCCGAAGGTCGAGCCTCACAATCGTTAAAAGCGGGTGCTTTGACAGATCACGGGGCCGGAGGGTTTCTCCCAAAACCTTCGGCGTTAAATCAAGATGCGCCCGCTTTCGCAGTTCCGCTATGTGGAACGCAATTTGACTATTCAGAATAATCATCCTAAACCCTTCCCATTGTCAAGCACATCTGCAAAGCTGTGATGACAATTGGGGTGCGCTTGGGAGGGCGGCAATTGCTGGCGCAAGATAAACAAAGAGAAGCCAAACAAACAGCTGCCATCGATACCGGCACGCTGGGCAAGGCCGTGCGTGTCCTTGATGTTGTGGCAAGCTCCGAGCGCCCGTTACGCTTCACTGACCTTCTCGAGCTGGTTGACCAGCCGCGCGGCACATTACACCGGCAGATTTCCAATCTGATTTCCGAAGGGCTGCTCACCCAGCGCGGTGATTTTTATTATGAACTCGGGCCACGGCTTTTGAAGTTGGCGTCACGCGCATGGTCTGGAAACCAGTTTCGCCATATTGCCGAACCGCATTTGGCAGCGCTTCATGAGGCAACAGGCGAAACGGTGCATTTAGGCGTTTTGGCCGATGATGAGATTATTTATCTCGACAAAGTAGAAAGCCGCTCTGCGGTGCGCATGCACAGCCAAGTTGGCAAAGCGTCCCCGGTTTATTGCACCGGTGTGGGCAAAGCAGCTTTGTCACGGCTGCCAGAAGTGCGGTTGGTTCAAATTGCGCATAAAATCAGTTATCAAAAGTTCACGCCGACCACGCTGGCTGACGCCAATGCCCTTATGGCAGAGATAGCTGACATCAGGCGGAATGGTCTTGCGTTTGACCGCGAAGAACATGAGCTGGGCATTTCGTGTGTCGCCGCACCGATTTCATCAATTGATGGCAGCTTGGTTGCCGGAATTTCAGTCACCGCGCCATCTTACAAGGTGGATATGAGGCAGCTTGAGGCTTGGGGGCCGCTGGTACGGCAAACAGCAGACAGCATTAGCAGTGACATTGCTATGCGCATGGGCCCGCGCATTTGATGGGCATCCAAATGGAGAAACTGAATTGGCTGATGTATCATTAAGGAAGGTCAAAAAATCCTTCGGCGCGGTGGATGTGATCCATAGTGTTGATCTGGATATTAAGAGCGGTGAATTTGTGGTGTTCGTCGGGCCATCGGGCTGCGGTAAATCGACATTGCTGCGTGTGGTAGCCGGTTTGGAAGACGTGACTGCGGGCGCGCTTTCAATTGGCGGGCGTGATGTGACCCATATTGAACCTGCCGACCGCGGCGTTGCGATGGTGTTTCAATCTTACGCGCTCTATCCCCATATGAGCGTCGAAGAAAACATGGGCTTCGGCCTCAAAATGACTGGCCATGATGCTGCCGAAGTCAAACGCCGCACAGACCATGCTGCAGGCATTTTGCAGCTTGGGCCTTTGATGCAGCGTAAACCCAAACAGCTTTCCGGCGGGCAGCGCCAGCGTGTTGCCATTGGCCGAGCCATTGTGCGCGAGCCGAAAGTGTTTTTGTTTGATGAGCCCTTGTCTAACCTTGATGCAGAATTGCGTGTGCAAATGCGGCTGGAAATTGCCAAACTGCACAATCAGCTGGGCGCAACAATGATTTATGTGACGCATGATCAGGTGGAAGCCATGACTTTGGCAGACAAAATTGTGGTTTTGCGTTCCGGCCATATTGAACAGGTTGGTTCCCCATTGGAACTTTATGACAACCCGGATAATTTATTTGTCGCCGGCTTTATTGGCTCACCGCGTATGAACTTTTTAGATGCCGTTGCCGATGGAACCGGCGTGACCTTGTCTCAATTTGACAATGTCAAAGTGCCATTGCAACTCCAAGGCGCTATTCCGGTCGGCGGCAAATTAAAACTGGGTTTGCGTCCGGAGCATTTTGACCCCAATGGCCCTGTTTCCATCAGCCTCAATATTGATGTGATTGAGCATTTGGGCGGCACGTCGTTTGGATATGGCGGCGCTAGCAGCGAAGATCCAATTACGGTTGAAATCAAAGATGGGCGCAAAGTTGCCTCCGGCGCCATGCTGAAAACCGGTTTTGATCCGTCAAAAGCGTTTTTGTTTGATACGAGCGATGGAAGGCGGCTTCGATAGTTTCAAACCGGTTTCAGGCCGCTTTAGTCAACAGGGTTGCGCGCAAATGACCATTTACGCGCAACAATAATTCGGTGTCGCGGGTGTTTTTTGCTTTACCAAACAGATAACCTTGACCGAAATGGCAGCCCATTTCTATCAATTTTGCCGCTTGCTGTTCTGTTTCTATGCCTTCTGCAACGGTTTCAATACCCAGTCCGTCGCACATGGCCAAAATTGCGCGGACGATGGTCTCAGAGGCTTTGTCTTCAATAAGGCTGGAAACGAACGAACGATCGATTTTCAACTTATCAAAAGGCAATTCGCGCAGGCGGCCCAAAGATGATTGCCCGGTCCCAAAATCATCCAGTGAAATCCGCACGCCGCTTGATTTCATTTCATGAATGGCCCGTGCCGCTGCCAGCGGATTGATCATGACAGCTGTCTCTGTGACTTCGATTTCAATCCGTGATGGATCAATCATATGTTGCCGGATTTGGGTTAGCATATTGGCAGAGGTTGATTGATCGACCAATTGCGACGGAGATAAATTAAACGCCAGAAACATCGGTTCCGGCCATTGGGCCATGACACTTAAGGCTTTGGTAAACAGCACTTTTGACAAGGGTGTAATCAAGCCACGTTGTTCAGCAATTGGAATAAACACATCTGGCGGTATGACACCCAAATCGGGGTCGTTCCAGCGGGCCAAACACTCAAACCCAGCAATACGATTTTTCGAAAATGAAATAATCGGTTGAAAATGCACATCGACTGCAGCTGATGAAATGGCAGTTCTAAGTGCCTGCTCAATTCGCAGCAACCTTTTTGCATCATCCTCCATGGTGGCATCATGGACGAGAATACAACGGTTTCCACGTTTTTTGGAATTGGAAAGCGCGGTTTCTGCGTGGCGCAGCAAGGTTTGTGCTGTATCGGCTTCATTGCGGTAAAGCGCGATCCCTGCGGATGTTGTCAGGCGTACCACCCGCCCGCCAATATCAAATGGCGCGGATAATAAATCACAAAAAAGTTCGGTCGTGGCAAGGGCTGCGCTTTTATGAAAATCAAGCGGAAGCAAAATTCCAAACGCGTCTCCCTCAATTCGGGCCACAAACGTTTCGCCCACAGCAGAGTTACGCAAGCGAAGACCCGCTTGTGCTAAGATTTCATCTCCTGCTTCAATACCGAACACATCATTGATCAAACGGAAGTCAATAATGTCGATAATCGCCAACGCGAAGGGAACAGGGTCAGTACGACGCTCATCCAACAGGCGTGAGACGCGTTCGATAAATCGTTTACGATTTGGCAGGCCAGTCAATGCATCATTTTGGCGTCTGGCATGGATCACCGGCACGTCGTCTTGATCATTATCGGTATCGCGCAGTGGAATTTGAGACAGCATATCAAACTTTTCAAGAACATGGTGCTAGGAAGTTC
>JANOPZ010000034.1:0-37089 GCA_031422195.1 Limoniibacter sp.
CGACCACGCCGCCACCCGCCTCCCCCTCGAAGCCACTCGGGCTCCGCTCAATCCACGAGCGGGTCTGTTGGCCGCCAAAGGTGATACGCAACTGGCGCGGATTATTCTTGATCGTTGCGGTGTTGATCCTTTGACCGGCAAAACGCGTGCCGAAAGCCTGCTGGCTGTCGCGGCGGCCGATGAGATTGCAGATGTTATGATAGCGGCGGGGAGCCGGCTAACCAAAACAGATTTGGTTTTGGCTCTGCATATGTTGTTTGCGAAAGGCGCGCGCCAGGCCGTGCCATTGGCAAACTTGCCAGTGTTGTTCACAAGGCTGAAGTCGCTGGGCATCAAATTAGGAATAGCCTCATCTGACACCGCAGAAGCGGTTGCGGCAACAGTGACCACGCTGAGCCTCGTGGCATTGATCGACTTTCACTGCGGCTATGATTCCGGCTTTGGCCGCAAGCCCGAACCCGGTATGATTTACGGATTTTGCGCGGCGCTGGGCCTAAAACCAAACCAAATCGCGATGGTGGGGGACAGCACACATGATTTAGGGATGGGCAAAGCAGCGGGCGCAGGATTAACCATTGGCGTTTTAACAGGCACCGGCACGCGAACAACGCTGGAACCCCTTGCGGATGTTCTAATACCGTCAGTTGCTGATCTGCCTGCGCTTTTTCAGATGCTGCCCCGTTAATAATTGTTTAATGAACGGCTTGACCACACGAAATCCTCTGCAAGGATAAGAAGAGTGCAAACTGCGCAGTGCTGCGATGTGTGTAAACGCGCGTAGCTTTGAAAAACGAGGGGTCGTCTATGAGTAACTACACCGATAAAGACCAAAAAGAGGACATGAAAGTCCTCCATGGCATGGGCTATGCGCAAGAGCTTTCGCGCTCCATGTCTAAGTTCTCCAACTTCGCCATTTCATTTTCCATCATCTGCATTTTGTCAGGGGGCATAAACTCATTTGGCCAATCAGTAGGTTCAGTTGGCGGTGCAGGTGCTGGCATTGGTTGGATCGTGGGCTGCTTTATTTCTGGCATGTTCGCCCTTGCCATGGCGCAAATTGCTTCGGCCTATCCAACGGCTGGCGGCCTGTATCACTGGGCTTCAATCTTGGGCAACCGGTTCTGGGGCTGGCTTACCGCATGGCTTAATCTGCTTGGTTTGCTTACGGTTTTGGGTGCCATCAATATTGGCACAGCGTTTTTCTTTCAGGCCACATTTGGTGCCAGAATGTTTGAAATGGGCACTGACCCAACCTCAATCGTTGTTTTTGTGGCCATCATTACGGTTATCCAAGCCATTTTCAACCACATCGGTATCAAGGTCACGAGCGTATTGACCGATATTTCAGGCTACATCATTCTTGCAACGACTGCGGTGCTGGTTTTAGCTTGTCTTTATTATGCACCCGCACTCGACTTTTCGCGACTTTGGACCTTCACAAATAATTATGGTGCCACAGGCGGTAACGTATTTGCTGATCCGTCGGTGACCGAAGCAAATCCCGCAGGCAACGGCGCGTCGATGCTCTATGTCTTCGTTCTCGGCCTTCTGCTGCCGCTTTACACCATCACCGGCTATGACGCTTCAGCGCACACTGCTGAAGAAACCAAGGGCGCCGCCCTTTCGGTGCCTCGCGGCATCGTTTCGGCAGTGATCTGGTCGTCGCTCATTGGGTGGGTCATGGTCTGCGCCATTGTATTGGCCATTCCTGACATGACCGTTGGTGCGACCCAAGGTTTCGGCGTGTTCTTTGCAACCATGGACGCAATTCTGCCCGCGGTCTTGAAAGATATCATTTACGTCGGCGTTTTGATTACCCAGCTGCTTTGTGGCCTTGCAACTGTAACATCTGCCAGCCGCATGCTCTATGCATTTGCACGCGACGACGGCATGCCTTTTGGCTCAAAGGCGCTTGCCAGCGTTAGCCCGCGTTATCGTACACCCGTTAATTCTATCTGGACGGCAACGATCTTGAGTATCCTTTACGTGGTTGCAGTCAGCTTGATTCCGGTTGCCGGCGGAGCAGATTTCTCACTTTACTTTATGGTCGTGAACTCAACTCTAATCTTCTTGTTCCTGTCTTTCACGATCCCGATCGTGGCTGGCATGATGGCTTACGGAACTGCAAAATGGCCAAATCCGGGCCCGTGGGCCATGCCAGCGGGCCTTTTCAAACTTGTCTGCGTGCTTTCGGTTGTTGGTATGGCAATCATTTTTTATGCCGCCGTCCAGTTCCCGAACGATAAGGTACTATACATCGTTCTTGGGTTCCTCGCCTTGGCCATGGTTCTCTGGTTTACGGTTGAAAGCCGCCGCTTCCAAGGCCCGCCAATTGGTGATGAGATCAAGAAACGGGCAGCCGCTATTGCTGCCGCTGAAAAGGCCGTTGGTCAAAAATCTTAAGTTCTGACTTAATTTTTAACCCGGCCGGAACCAATCCGGCCGGGTTATTTGTTTCAACAAATGAGTATGAAAAATGCCAAGTAATTTAAGTTTTGAGCAATTGAAAATTGAGGCCGCAAGCGGCGACATTGATACTGTTTTGGTGTGCTTTACCGACCAGCAAGGCCGTTTGATCGGCAAGCGTTTCCTCGCTTCATTCTTTGCCGAAACCGCTTACGATGAAACCCATGGCTGCAACTATTTGCTGGCCAATGATATTGATATGGAACCGGTGCCTGGCTATCAGGCCGCATCATGGTCAAAAGGCTATGGCGATTTTGTCATGAAGCCGGATATGACAACGTTACGCCGCATTCCCTGGCTTCCAAACACCGCTTTGGTTCTTGCCGATGTGCAAGATCATCATCATCATGATTTGCCGCATTCACCGCGCGGAATTTTACGCAAGCAACTCGCCCGCCTCAAGGAACGCGGGTGGATGGCGTATTTTGCCTCCGAATTAGAGTTCTTTCTGTTTGATGAAACCTACGATACCGCCCGCCATAAGAAATGGTCTGATTTGAATACTGCTTCGCCTTATATTGGGGATTATGTAATTCAAATCACCTCGAAAGAAGAGCCGTATATGCGCGCTATCCGCAACGGCCTCAGTGGCGCAGGCATTCCGGTTGAAAACTCCAAAGGTGAATGGGGTCCCGGCCAAGAGGAAATCAACGTTCGCTATGCCGAAGCCTTAGAGATGGCCGACAACCATGTGATTATGAAAAATGGCTGCAAAGAAATTGCCCATAATATGGGCAAAGCCATTACGTTTATGGCGAAGTATAATTTTGGCCATGCTGGCAATTCATCGCATATCCATAATTCAGTCTGGTCGGCTGACGGCAAAACGCCATTGTTTCTCGATAAATCCAAACCGCTTGGCATGAGCGATATGATGCGGCACTGGGTGGCCGGGCAAATGAAATATGCCGAGGAATATACTTATTTTCTCGCGCCCTATATCAACTCTTATAAGCGTTTTCAGGTCGGCACTTTTGCGCCAACAAAACTGATCTGGTCGGATGATAACCGCACGGCGGGCTTCCGTTTATGCGGCAGCGGCACCAAGGCTATCCGGATGGAATGCCGCATTGGCGGCGCTGATTTGAACCCGTATTTGGCATTTGCAGCTTTGATTGCCTCGGGCTTAGCTGGCATTGATGAAAAACTGGAACTTGAAGCGCCGTTTGAGGGCGATGCATACGCGGGCGCAAAGCTGCGTGAAATTCCAAAAACCCTGCGCGAGGCCATTACATCACTCGAACACTCCAAAATGCTGCGGGAAGCCTTGGGCGATGATGCTATCAACCACTATCTTCACACCGCCCGCTGGGAACAATTTGAATATGACCGCCGTATTACCGATTGGGAATTACATCGCGGTTTCGAAAGGTATTGATGAATGAGTTTGGTTCTAAAATGTATTTCGCCAATTGATGGCTCAATCTTTGCGGAACGGCCCATCATGGCCGTTAAGACTGCTTTTGCTGCTGTCACGCGGGCACGCGCGGCACAAAAACATTGGGCTAAGCGCCCGCTCGAAGAGCGTATTTCACTGGTGAAGGCCGGTGTTGCGGCGCTCAATGCCATGAAAGATGATGTCGTGCCGGAACTCGCCCGTATGATGGGGCGCCCCGTGCGTTATGGCGGCGAATTTGGCGGCGTCAATGAGCGCACAAATTATATGGCTGATATCGCGGCACGGGCACTTGCACCGATTACGATTGAAGATTCGCGCCAGTTCAAACGCTATATTGCGATGGAGCCGCAAGGCGTGGTGTTTGTGGTTGCACCGTGGAACTACCCGTATTTGACCGCGATCAACACCATTGCGCCTGCCTTGATTGCGGGTAATGCCGTGGTGATCAAGCATGCGACACAAACTTTGCTTGTGGGTGAGCGCATGGTTCGCGCGTTTGTTTCTGCTGGCGTTCCGGAAGATGTATTTCAGAACCTATTTTTGGATCATGCTGGCACTGAGGCTTTGATTGCTGGCCGCGCGTTTAACTTTGTCAATTTTACCGGTTCCGTTGGCGGCGGCGCAGCGATTGAACGCGCTGCGGCAGGAACTTTCACTGGCCTTGGGTTGGAGCTTGGCGGCAAAGATCCCGGCTATGTGATGGATGATGCTGATTTGGATTGGGCCGTTGATGTGCTGATGGACGGCGCGCTTTATAATTCTGGGCAATGCTGCTGCGGCATTGAACGCATTTATGTGGCTGCACCGCTTTACGATGAATTTGTGGAAAAGGCAGCTCGCTGGGCTGGCGCTTTGAAACTCGGCAACCCGCTCGATCAGGCGACAACCATGGGCCCAATGGCCAATGTGCGGTTTGCAAAGGAAGTGCGGGCCCAAACATCTGAGGCGATTGCCGCCGGTGCCAAAGCATTGATCAACCCCAAAGACTTCCCCGAAGATGATGGCGGCGCTTATCTTATGCCGCAGGTGCTAATCAACGTTGATCATTCGATGCGGGTTATGCGCGATGAAAGCTTCGGGCCTGTTGTTGGCATCATGAAGGTCAAAGACGATGCTGAGGCTTTGGCGCTCATGAATGATTGCCAATATGGTCTGACGGCTTCGGTTTGGACAAATGATCCAGAACGCGCTGAAGCCATTGGCGCAGAACTTGAAACCGGCACGGTGTTTATGAACCGCGCTGATTACCTTGATCCGGCACTGTGCTGGACAGGCTGCAAAGATACGGGCCGTGGCGGTTCACTGTCAGAAATCGGTTTTAGAAATCTTACTAAACCCAAATCCTATCATTTGAGAAAAGCAAAAGCATGAGTAACTCTCCAAATATGTCACCGCGCGCCAACTGGTCTTACCCGACCGCTATTAAATTTGGCGCAGGGCGCATTTCAGAGCTGGCGGACGCCTGCAAAACTGTCGGCATGAAGCGGCCTTTGCTGGTGACCGATAAAGGCTTGGCTCCGATGGCGATTACAAAAAATGCGCTCGATATCCTAGAGGCCGCTGGCCTTGGCCGCGCGATGTTTTCAGACGTTGATCCTAACCCGAATGAACACAATTTGGCGGCTGGCATCGCCGCTTATAAGGCTGGGAACCATGATGGCGTGGTGGCATTCGGCGGCGGTTCGGCGCTGGATCTGGGCAAACTTATTGCCTTTATGGTTGGCCAAAAACGCAAAGTCTGGGATTTTGAAGACATCGGCGACTGGTGGACACGGGCTGATGCATCGGCAATTGCGCCAAATATTTGTGTACCAACAACCGCCGGCACCGGCTCTGAAGTTGGCCGTGCTGGCGTTTTGACCGACACCTCTACCCACGTTAAAAAAATTATTTTCCATCCGAAGATTCTGCCATCAGTTACGATTTGCGATCCTGAACTGACCGTCGGCATGCCAAAATGGATTACCGCTGGCACCGGCATGGATGCCTTTGCCCACTGTCTTGAGGCTTACTCATCGCCGTTCTACCACCCGATGAGCCAAGGCATTGCGCTGGAAGGCATGCGGCTCATCAAAGACAATCTGCCACGCGCTTACGCCGACGCCAATGACATCGAAGCGCGCGCCCACATGATGAGCGCTGCGGCGATGGGTGCAACTGCATTTCAAAAGGGCCTTGGCGCAATTCACGCGATTTCACACCCGATCGGCGCACTTTATGGAACGCACCACGGCACCACCAACGCCGTAGTTATGCCAATGGTGCTTGAGATGAACCGCAAAGCCATCAAAGATCGTATCGCCATGGCGGCCGCTTACCTTGGCATAAAACGCGGCTTTACTGGCTTTTACGACCATGTTCTCAAAATGCGCGAAGATATGGCCATTCCAGCCAGTTTGTCGGCGATGAAAACGGACGTGACTATCGACAATTCGCGCTTTGATGAGATGACCAAAATGGCGCTCAAAGACCCGTCCGCCGGCGGTAACCCGGTTAAAATGACCAAGGCTAATACGCGCAAATTGCTGGATGCGTGTTTGTGAAACCGCTTTAGTCCCCCAGTACAAAAGCCGCTTCGCAAACGAAGCGGCTTTTTTCAAATGTTAGCAGTCACAAAAATTTCATTGATCTGTCACACCGCCGTAAACGCGTAACGTCACATGCACTTTGTCCGCGCTCAAATCGTGAGTGCGAAGGAAGGGCTTTAATGATGAAATCAGTTTTGACAGCCAGCGTGGCATTTGCTGCGTTGATGACGGGAAGTGCTTTTGCAGAACCTGTGTTCAACCGCATTGCATCTTTTGCCGTGCCGGCAAACATGCCAAGCGGTACCGACGCCAAAACCGAAAGTTCCGCTGAAATTATTGCTGCCACCGAAGATGGCATGATGCTGGCCTATAGCGATAGCCCCATGGGCGGTATTGGCCTGATCGACATCACCAACCCTTCTGGGCCAAAAGCCGGTGGTTTTATAAAACTTGATGGCGAGCCAACATCGCTGATTATTCAAAACAACAAAGCCTTGGTGGCCGTTAACGCATCGAAGAGTTTTGTTGAAACATCCGGTGCGCTGGTCACCGTGGATCTGGCCACAAAAGCGGTTGAACAAAGCTGCGATATTGGCGGCCAGCCAGACTCGGTGGCACTTTCGCCAGATGGCAGCTTCTTGGCAATTGCTGTCGAAAATGAGCGCGACGAGGACGTCAATGATGGCAAGCTGCCGCAAATGCCGGCAGGCTATGTGGTGACGTTCCAGGTCAAAGCAGGCGTGGTTGATTGCGCCACCCGCAAAGACATTGCTGTGACCGGCCTTGCCGCTGTGGGCGGCGATGACCCTGAGCCGGAATTTGTCGATATCAACGCCGATGGCGAAATTGCTGTGACATTGCAGGAAAACAATCACATCGTCATCATCGACGGGAAAACCGGAACAGTAACAGCCAATTTTAGCGCCGGAACTGTTGACCTTAAGGGCATCGACGCAAAACGCGACGGCACTTTGAATTTCACCAGCGAAAAGCTTGGTGTTCCACGCGAGCCTGACGCCGTGAAATGGCTTGGCACAGACCGGCTAATCGTTGCCAATGAAGGCGATTATGAAGGTGGTTCACGCGGCTTTACAGTGTTCTCGCGCAATGGCGAGGTTGTGTATGAAAACGGCAACAGCATGGAACTGGAAGTTGCCCGGATGGGCCACTATCCGGAAGGGCGTTCTGGCTCTAAAGGCATTGAACCGGAAGGTTTGGCGACCGGCACATTTGGCGGCGCAAAGTTGGCCTTTATTTTGGCCGAACGTGCCTCAGTGATCGGGGTTTACGAAGACAAAGACACCGGCATGGTGTTGCGCCAGATTCTGCCATCGGGGTTATCGCCTGAAGGCGCTGTGGCCATTCCCGGCCGCAATTTGTTTGCAGCTGCCAATGAGGTTGATTTGGGCGAGGATGGTGGCGTGCGCAGCCACGTGACCTTGTATCAATATGCCGAAGGCACAGTCCAATATCCGACCATGATATCGGACGATAAAGACGGCGCACCGGTTGGCTGGGGCGCCTTGTCCGGCCTGACTGCTGATCCCGTAAATCCAGGCATATTATATGCGGTTAGTGATTCTGTTTATGCCGCGATGCCGGCCATTTACACGATTGACGCCAATCAAACCCCGGCCCGCATTACAAACCGATTAATTGTTACGCGCGGCGGCGACAATGCCCAATTGCTTGATCTGGAGGGTCTCGTCTCTGATGGTGATGGCGGCTTTTGGCTTGCCTCTGAGGGCCGGTCAGATCGTTTGGTGCCCCATGCGCTTTTCCACGTGAACGATAAGGGCGAGATTAAAGAGTCGGTTGCGCTTCCAGAGGGTTTGTTGCGTCAGGAAATTCGCTTTGGTGCAGAGGGTATAACCAAGATTGGTGATACGCTCTGGGTTGCGATCCAGCGCGAATGGAAGGACGATCCAGAAGGCCAGGTTAAATTGTTGGCCTATAATCTGAAAGACAAAGAGTGGGGCGCAGTGCGCTACCCGCTGGATGCCAAGGGCGAAGGCTGGATGGGACTTTCCGAAATCACGCTGTATGGCGACCATGTGTATATCGTTGAACGTGACAACCAGATCGGTGAGGCCGCGAAGGTCAAAAAACTGTATCGTGTGCCGGTTGCAACCTTGATACCAGCCAAACTCGACGGCGAACTGCCATTGGTTACCAAAGAAGAAGTGTTGGATCTCATGCCGCAGCTGAAATCTTTTGGCGGTTATGTTCAAGAAAAAGTTGAAGGCTTTGCTATCGATCTTTCTGGCAATGCTTTTGCGGTCACCGACAATGATGGCGTCACGGACTCCAATGGCGAGACATTGTTTATGCGCCTTGGCCAATTGGCCGTTAAATAAAATATAATGCGATTTCAGCGGCGCGGGTCAATCCGCGCCGTTGGTATTTTGGAGACAACTTTCACTTAATACAACAGAGAAACTATTTTTAATATTTTTGAAACTTATCCCAGCGTTACCGCGTTTCTGTTCTGACCACAGCAAGAAGCTGGTCTTCAACAGGAGAAGAAACCCATGAAACGTTCACTCATCGCCCTCGCGCTCAGCGCATCTTTCGCGTTCCCAGCCTTTGCAGCTGAAAACCCAATGGTTGGCGGCGCCGCTATGTTTGCTGAAAAAAATATCATTGAAAACGCTGTAAACTCAAAAGACCACACAACTTTGGTTGCCGCTGTTACTGCAGCTGGCTTGGTAGAAACACTGTCAGGCAAAGGCCCGTTCACAGTGTTTGCCCCAACAAATGATGCTTTCGCTGCTTTGCCAGCTGGCACCGTTGAAACCTTGCTGAAACCAGAAAACAAAGACATGCTGACCAAAATCTTGACCTGCCATGTGGTTGGTGCTGATGCAATGTCAGACGCAATCACCAAAATGGTGGCCGATGATGGCGGCAAGCATGTTATTAAAACCGTTGGCGGCTGTGAGTTCACAGCAATGACCAAAGACGGCAAAATCATGATTGAAGACGGCCAAGGCGGCGTTGCCACAGTGACAATCGCCGACGTGAAACAGTCAAACGGCGTTATCCACGTCATCGATAAAGTTCTTTTGCCTGCCAAATAAGGCTCAAGGTTAAATACCAAAGCAGCGTGGTTTCCCCTCAGGCCCACGCTGCCCCGCCCGGTCATTGTTTATCCTTGGCCGGGCGTTCTTTTTTCTAAGTCCACCTTTCGACAGGAGTTAAGCCCATGAACCGCCGCATATTTTTCACATCTGCCCTTGCGGGCGTTGCTGTCATCGCCTTTGCACCAAGCTTGATCGGCAAATTGCGTTCATCAACCGCCGTGGCTGGTAACACAGGCATTGAGCCGGTTTGGAACAACTTAACTGAAGTTGATTGGAAAGCTCGTTTAACGCCAGCGCAATATGCAGTGCTACGCGAAGAGCAAACCGAACCGCAAGAATCCAGCCCGCTGCTTAAAGAGGCCCGTAATGGCATTTATGCTTGTGCCGGCTGCGAATTGCCCGCATTTTCGTCGGAAACCAAATTCGACAGCGGCACCGGCTGGCCAAGTTTTTTTGATGTCTTACCGGGCGCTATCGGCACCAAGGACGATAATTCATTGTTTGCCACCCGCACTGAAGTCCATTGCGCACGCTGCGGCGGCCATTTGGGCCATTTGTTTGACGATGGGCCAAAACCTACGGGATTGCGCTATTGCTTGAATGGTGTGGCATTGAGTTTTGCGGCAGCCTAAAATGCAGAACTGCCAGCACTGCTCCGCGGCGTTGAAATCAGGCAATCTGTAACACCATTTTACCAACAACTTCTCCTGCCTCCATGCGGGTGTGGGCTTTCCAAGCGTCGTCCAGTTTAAACATTTCATCCATTAATGGTGCGATTTTTCCGGCCTCAATGAAGGGCCAAACATGTTCGAGCAATTGGTTGGCGATTTGGGTTTTGGCCGCTTCGCTTTGCGGCCGAAGCGTCGAGCCCGTATGGGAAAGGCGCTTCATCATAATCAAACGCAAATCAATTTCTGTCACGGCGCCGCCAAGCGTTGCGATTTGCACGATACGGCCATCAACGGCGGCAGACTTGTGGTTGCGCATGACATAATCACCGCCGACCATATCGAGGATGACATTTGCGCCTTGGCCCTTGGTGATAGCTTTAATTTCTTCCACAAAATCTTGCGTTTTGTGATTGATGGCATGATCAGCGCCCAGCTTAAGGCAGGCTTGGCAACGGGCATCAGAACCGGCGGTGACAATAACAGTCGCGCCAAACGCCTTGCCGAGCATAATCGCTGTTGTCCCAATGCCGGAAGCACCGCCATGAATGAGCAGCGTTTCACCCGATTGCAGTTTGCCACGCATGAAGACATTACTCCACACCGTGAAAAATGTCTCGGGCAGTGCGGCCGCCTGCATCATGGAAAGACCCGCGGGCACCGGGAGAATTTGCCCCTCTGGCACAACCACATATTCTGCATAACCACCGCCGGGCGTTAAAGCGCAGATTTTATCGCCTATGGCCCAGCCCGTCGCTGAAACACCAAGCGCCACCACTTCACCGGAAACCTCGAGGCCCGGTAAATCGGATGCGCCTTGGGGTGGCGGATATGCGCCTGCGCGTTGCAAGCAATCGGGCCGGTTGACGCCGGCATAATCAACCTTGATCAAAACCTCATGCGGCTTTAGCTGCGGGACCGGCCGGGTAACCGGCACCAGGACCTTTGGCCCGCCGGGCGTGCTGATTTCAACAGCGCGCATTGTTTCGGGATAGTTTGCCATAGGCCAATTGCTCCAGTTAAATCATGGTAGAAATCATCACGGTTTGGCGTATCATGGGTTTTAATGTCGCGGGAAAAAATCATGTTTGAAGACGAAAACGCGGCAAAACCCAAAGCCATTTTTATGCCGGGGCAGGATGTGTCTTTGATGTCGATTGCCGACCTCAAAGAAACAATTGCGTCGTTGAAAGAGGAGATTATGCGCCTTGAAGCTGCCATAACTGCCAAGCAGGGCACCCGGGCATCCGCCGAATCGCTGTTTAAGTTTTAATCATGCCGCTTTCAAAGTTTTTTCCAATATTCGCATTGTTGCGCGGCACAGCTTTTTTGCTGATTGCCAATGGCCTGCTTGGCATTTTGTTGCCGCTGCGCGGTGCATCCGAACAGTTTTCAACACTTTCGCTTGGCTTACTCGGCACATCATGGGCGGCGGGTTTCGTGATTGCGTGTCTGGTCGCACCTAAACTGGTGCGCAATGTTGGCCATGTGCGGGCTTTTTCTTCATTTTGCGCAACGCTAGCGATTGTCAGTCTGCTTCTTGGCCTGATCATTGATGTGCGCGTTTGGATTGTGCTGCGCTTTGTTTCGGGCTTTGCAATTGCCGGTGCTTTTATGGTGGTTGAAAGCTGGCTCAACGAGAAATCCGACAATGAAAACCGCGGCACGGTTTTTGCCGTCTATCAGATGGTATGCTATGGTGGCCTGACGCTGGGCCAGATGATCCTGCCATTTGCAGAGGTTAAAAGCGACACGCTGTTTATGATCACTGCAATTTTAATGTGTATCGCATTAATCCCAACAGCCGTGTCAACAGCCGAATCGCCACGCCCTTTGGCTGAGACAAAGCTGGATCTTAAAGCACTTTATTCCAATTCGCCGGTTGCATGTATCGGCATATTTTTAATTGGCGGGGCCAATGGTGCTTGGGGTACATTGGGCCCGGTCTATGGCGCCGAAATCGGCCTTTCGACACTTTCGATTGCAACTATGATGAGTGTCACAGTGCTGATGGGGGCACTCACCCAATTGCCGGCTGGTCGTATTTCTGACCGGATGGACCGTCGTTTTGTTTTGGCGGGTGCGTCCGGGCTGTGCGCTTTGGTCAGTTTGGCTATTTTTATCATCAAACCCAGTGATAGTATTATGATAATGTTGGCGACCGGCCTTTATGGCGGGCTGGCCTACATACTTTATTCGATTGCCTCTGCTCACGCCAATGACCATGCCAAGGATGGAAATTTTGTCGCCATATCCGGAGGAATGCTGTTGCTGTATGGCGTTGGAACCATGGTTGGGCCACTGGTGGCTTCCGGTCTGATGCAACAATTTGGTGGCGCAGCAATCTTTTTGGCGACGTTTTTGTTTCAAGGTTCTGTGGTTGTAGTGGTTATTTGGCGTATTTCGGCCCGTGCCGCACCGCTTACGAAATCAATTTTCCGCTGGTCACCATGGGAGCGTTCCATGACGCCACAAACAATTCAGCTCGACCCGCGATCTAAAGAATAAAAACGCCTGAATATAACATACGAAAAAGCCGCCTCTCATTTTGGGGCGGCTCCATCGTTCTCGTAGTCTTTTCACAATTTTCTTTTCACAATTTTCTTTTCATAATTTTCTTTTGATCATTTCCTTTTGATCATTTCCCCGGTGTTTAATGCCGGGTTGCGCCCTTCATGCGCTCAATTTCATCTTTTAAAAGCAACTTTCGCCGCTTTAATGCCGCCAGTTCGAGTGGGTCATGTGACGGGTGATTTTTAGTTTCAGCGATCTTTTTTTCAAGTTCGCTATGTTTGCGGTTCAATTCAACAATATGAGACTCTACGGACATAAAGAAACTCCTCTTTCTCGTCCAGTTCAGATGTTTATCAAAAACCAGTCCAATGGCGGCGCTCATTAACCCCACTTGTTTGCCGCCAAGAATCAAATGGTGTCACGCAAACGGGTTTGTGTCGAGTATGTGACAGTAAGATGCCGCTCAAATTTTGTTGCATCCTTACTCAATTGTTTATGAAATTCTCTTGTGTGCCTAATTTTGCTTGCAACTGTTCGCGATTTTTTCTGTTATGGCACGTCAAGGGTAATCAGTGGATGTCTTATGGTTGATCAGCAGGATTCAGCAGACCAGCGCCTTGCTTTGGCCCGGCTAAAGCAAGAACACGCCGATTTTGATGCAGCCATCAATGCCATGATAATGATGGCCTGCGACAAGTTACAAATTCAGCGCATGAAGAAAAAGAAGCTGGCCATCAAGGACATGATTGCACGGCTTTCTGGTGATTTGCTTCCGGATATTATTGCCTGATGCTGAAAACCAACCCACCTGTTGCAATCATTATGGGCAGTCAGTCAGATTGGGCTGTGATGCGATTTGCCGCTGAAACATTGGAAGCGCTCGATATTGATTATGAGGCACGGATTGTGTCGGCACATCGAACACCTGACCGGATGGTGGCTTTTGCCAAAAGCGCACGTGACCAAGCCTTTAAGATCATCATTGCCGGTGCAGGCGGCGCTGCGCATTTGCCGGGAATGGTTGCCGCTTTAACGCCTCTGCCGGTGTTTGGCGTGCCGGTGGAGTCCAAGGCGTTGTCAGGCAAAGACTCGCTTTTATCAATTGTACAAATGCCGGCCGGTATTCCCGTTGGCACTTTGGCTATTGGGAAGCCCGGTGCTATCAATGCGGCGCTGTTGGCAGCAGCAGTGTTGGCTTTATCTGATCTTGAGCTGGCTGAACGCCTCGACGAATGGCGCAGCAACCAAACAGCATCTGTTGCTCATTTTCCGAAAGACGAATGAATTGAAGCAAAATGATTTTGAAAGCCTGAAACCCGGCGATTGGTTGGGCATTTTGGGTGGCGGGCAATTGGCGCGAATGCTTGCGGTGGCTGCGGCGCGTCTGGGCTTCAACACGATTGTTTTTGATCCTGATAAAAATTGTCCTGCAGCGGCCATGGCCAACGAGCATATGGTAGCTGCATATGATGATGTTGCCGCGCTGGAAGCCCTCTCGGCACGTGTCTCTGTGATCACCTATGAGTTTGAAAATGTGCCGTGCGGTCCGCTCGATGGTGCTGATTTGAGATGCGAGATCGAACCCGGCACGCAGGCATTGGCAATTGCCCAAGATCGCGTGCTTGAGAAAGACTTTTTCAACTCAATCGGCATTGCCACCGCACCTTACAGGCAGGTGGACACACTGCGCGATGTCGAAGCTGCTTTTGCCGCGATTGGCGCTGGCATATTGAAAACCCGTCACTTGGGCTATGATGGCAAAGGACAAGCGCGGATTACCAACATTGCTGATATCGCAACCAGCTTTGCTGCTATGCAAGGTGCGCCTGCTGTTTATGAGGGCTTCATCGCGTTTGAGCGCGAAGTGTCTGTTATTGCCGCACGCTTTAAGAATGGTGCTTTTACCGCTTTCGATCTGCCTGAGAATAAACACGAAGGCGGTATTTTGCGGCAATCCATATTGCCTGCTCACATAACAGAAAGCACGGCAATGCAGGCCAAAGCTCATAGTGAAACTTTGCTTGCCGCGCTTGGCTATGTGGGCGTGGCCGGTATTGAGTTTTTTGTGATGGCAGATGGATCATTGATTGCCAATGAGTATGCACCGCGTGTGCATAATTCGGGTCATTGGACAGAAGCGGCCTGTGCCATTTCGCAATTTGAACAGCATATACGGGCGATTGCCGGTTTGGCGCCGGGCGTTTCCGTCCGGCATTCTGATTGTGTAATGCACAACCTCATTGGCGATGACGTTTACAATGTTCGGCAATGGCTCGACACCAAAAATGCGCATGTTCACCTTTACGGCAAGTCTGAAGTGCGTGACGGGCGCAAAATGGGTCATGTGACCGTATTGAGTAACAAACAGCACTGACTCTTGCCTTGACACAAAGCGTTTGCCCGCCTAATCGACCCTTAACCCGGGCGCAGACAGAAATGTTACGCCTTGTTTTTGCAAAAGTCAGATGAGGCCAGTGGCGCAAACGCTGCTGTCAAATACGATGAAAATCAAGAATTCACTCAAGGCCTTAAAACTGCGTCACCGCGAAAACCGTTTGGTTCGCCGCAAGGGCCGTATGTATATCATCAACAAAATGAACCCGCGCTATAAAGCCCGCCAAGGCTAATCAGCGTTTGATCGGTGTCGCGTTTTAAAAGGGCTTTCCGGCCCTTTTTCGCTTATGACGAAAATGCTATTTGACCTTCAGCATTTGCGGCCTAGATTGGCTCTATGCGAGCAATTTCTTACATTTTCACCGCCCTGTTGTTTCTAAATGCTGCGCCCGTATGGGCGGCTGCTGACGCTATGCGGTCAGCAAATTTTGAAACCGAAAAGATCAAAACACTCGACACTCTTTTTGCTGATTTGAAACGCAGCCGCGACAATGCCACCGCCGAACGCCTTACAGCACAGATTTGGCGGCAGTGGGGTGACAGTGGCAGTGATTCAATAAATCTGATGATGGATTGGGCGCAGCGTGCGATGGGCAGCCGTAATTTTTCAGCTGCGCTGGATACTCTTGATCAAGTGGTGCTGCTTGCGCCCGATTTTTCTGAAGGCTGGAATAAACGTGCTACATTGCACTTTATGATGGAAAACCCGGTAAAATCGATGGCAGATATTGAGCGCACTTTAGCGTTGGAACCACGCCATTTTGGCGCTTTGGCGGGAATGGCGGAAATTTTGCGCGCGCGCGGTGAAGATACCCTTGCATTAAAAGCCTATGAACGTGCATTGGATGTTTACCCAATGATGCGCGGCGCGCAACAAGCGGTTGGTGAACTGTCGGATTCGCTTGCGGGCGATAAGCTATAGAATGGTTCGGATGTTTCTTTTTGGCATTGCCAGTATTGTTGCTATTGGACTGGTCATTTGCGCTTCGATCACCATTGTGAGCTCAAATCGTATTGAAAAGCGCTATCCGCCGATTGGCAATTTCATTGACGTTAATGGTACCCGACTGCACTATGTGGATGAGGGCCCAAGAGAAGCACCGGCTGTTTTACTGATCCATGGTGCCAGTAGTAATTTGCGGGACATGCTCATTCCAGCGCGTAAAACCTTGGGTAGCAAATATCGCCTGATTGCGGTTGACCGCCCCGGCCACGGCTGGTCGGAGCGCGGCCTGTTTAGCGCCACACCCGATGCACAGGCCCGCACCTTGGCTGATTTTTTAACCGCTATTCAAGTCGATAAAGCCGTGGTGTTTGGCCATTCCTTTGGTTCGGTGCTCGCCACCGCCATGGCTGTTGAGCGGCCCGACAAAATGCTCGGCCTTGTTGTGGCTGCCCCGGCCACGCACCCATGGCCCAGCGGCAAAACAAATTGGTATAATCATCTGGCGCGAGTACCCGTGATCGGCTGGATCTTCACCCGCACATTGGCATTGCCAGCAGGTCTTGGCCGCATTGCGCCCGCAACAGATTGCGTGTTTGCGCCCAATCAAGTGCCAAGCACATATCTCGCTAACGCAGGCATTGAGCTGGTGATGGTGCCAGACCGTTTTATGAATAATTCGGAAGACCTCACGGGTCTTTACCCGCATACCGTGCGGTATAATGCGCGCTATCAGGCAATCAAAACGCCTACGATCATCATCACCGGCGACCACGACACCGTGGTGTCTAAAGAAATCCATGCCGAAAATTTAGCCCTTGATATTGCCGGTTCGCGTTTGTTTGTGGTGAAAAACGTTGGTCATAAACCGGATTACGCTTTGGCTGATCTGGTGGCAGCATCGATTGAAACGTTGGCAGGCAATCCCCAAGATCTGGACTCAATTGCCGCTGCTGCTGAAAAGCGCCTTGCCGCAGACCGGTTCGGACCGGTTGAGCGCTGCCCGCCGGTGAAAATCAACGAGTGATCAGGTTTGAAAGCCGGTTGCTTCAACTTCCAGCGCCTGAATAATCTGTTTGCGCAAAGTTGTGGCCGGGCGTGATAGCGGTTCGCGCGCCATCAATGCAATTTCAGTCTCGGCAAGATCAGGCAGATCATCGCTGAGGACCACGAAATCATTCGGCACCATGCGCTCGGGTGAAGCGATGATGCCAAGACCGGCCCGCACGGCAGCTTGCGAGCCGGCCAATGAGGGCGAGGTATAAACTATCCGCCAACCTTGCCCCGCTTTATCGAGCGCTTGAGTGGCCCGTTTGCGATAAACGCACGGCTGTGGTGCAACCACCAAAGGCAAAACGTCTGTAAAATTCAATGGCTTTGGCCCCCGTGCCCAAACCAGCCGTTCCCGCCAAACAGCCATACCGTCACCGTAAGCGCCATAGGGTTCGCGCTTGATCAAAATCATATCAAACGCGCCATTGCGGTAAAGTTCCAGCAAATTCAGCGTCAGGTCGCAGGTGACCTCGAGCACCACATCTGGAAATTCAGCTGCAAACCTAGCCAGCACATCCGGTAAATGCGCGGTGGCAAAATCTTCCGGCGTGCCAAGGCGCACCGTGCCCTTAAGTTTCGGACCGCGCAGTTCGGCGAGAGCCGCGTCATTCATTTCGATCATACGGCGGGCATGCGGCAGCAAGGCCGCACCATCATCGGTAAGGGCAATCGCCTTTGCGTTACGCGTCAACAAACATCGACCCGTTACCGCCTCAAGTCGCCGCAATTTAAGTGTGATTGCCGATTGTGTGAGGCCAAGCCTCTCGCCTGCACGGGTGAGCGAACCGGTGTCGATTATGGCGGTAAAGGCTTTCAACAAATCCAGATCAAGGCTGCTCACTCAGTATCCAATTATGAATAATACTCATTAATAGAACAGATAAACTCATTTTTATTATTCTCAAGTGTCGCCTATCGGGGCCCTTCACGTTTTATTTCCGCGTTTAACGTCTATGAGGGAAACATTATGCCGGGCTTCGATTTATTATTGACCAACCTTCTATCACCGATTGTGCTGGCATTTGCACTGGGCGCAGTTGGCGGCTTTATCAAAAGCGAGCTTGAACTGCCGGAAGCGGTGATCAAGCTGCTTTCGATTTATTTGCTGTTTTCCATCGGCCTTGTTGGCGGGCACGAACTCGCCAAGGTTTCACTGGCCGATATTGCACCGTTAATAGCCGTTACGATTGCGCTGACAATTGCCATTCCAGTGATTTGCTTTGCTATTTTGCGGATGGTGGCCGGATTTGACAGCGCCAACGCCGCCGCAATCGCTGCCCACTATGGCTCGGTATCTTCGGCCACATTCTTTACCGCCATGAGCTTTGCCACCACCATGGGCACGCCCGCCCCCGGTACCATGACCGCGGTTGTGGCTCTGATGGAATTTGCTGTGATTATTTCGCTTTTGATTGCGCGCTGGTCCATGCAGCGGCAGGAAGTTGGTGGCACCAGAGTCAGCCAATTACTCCTTTCCACCTTGCGCGGACGAGGCATCCTTTTGCTGACCGGCGGCATGCTGATTGGCGGCATCGCCACGGACGGTCAGTGGGAGCAGATTAAACCGTTTTATCAGGATTTGTTCCGTGGCTTTCTGATGCTGTTCTTGCTTGAGATGGGCCTCACCGCCGCGCGGCAAATCAAAGGCTTTGCTCAGGTTGGCGTGTTTATGACCGCGTTTGCGATTGTCGCGCCTTTGGTATTTGGAATAGTCGGCGTCTCGCTCGGCCATATGATCGGGCTTGGTTTGGGCGGCGCATTTGTGCTCGGCGCGGTTTGTGCCTCGGCCTCATTTATCGATGCACCAGCCGCATGTAGAGCCGCATTGCCGGACGCTAATCCGGGGATTTACCTCACATCTTCGCTTGGCGTGACTTTGCCGTTCAATTTGCTAATCGGCATTCCGCTTTATTACAAATATGCGGCATGGCTGACAGCGGCTTAAACCAAACCCACCCATTGCCTCGCCAAAGCAATACCAACGGCGTCGGCTTTGGCCCCCAATGTTTCTGCGAGACGATGGCGTTCCTGTTCCCAACCTGGATGATAATTCGCCATGGCGGGCGCAAAATGCGAAGTGCTCCAGCCTTCAACCACTTCTGTTGACGCCTCAAAATGGAACTGCACACCATAGGTGGCCCGGCCAACCCGCCATGCTTGAACAGGCGTCATGATGCTTGAGGCCAATAGCGTGGCCTCTGGCGGCAAAGTCACCGTGTCATTGTGCCAATGAAACATCGGCGACACCTCGCCCAATTCCGCCATCATTGCATCAGACCTTCCCGCTGCCACGGGAGTGACATCTTGCCAGCCAAACTCAATGGGTCGCCCAAGAATATTGGTGCCGCCATGCGCCCGCGCGAGCAATTGGCTGCCAAGGCAAATACCAAGCACAGCTTTGTCAGTGCGTGTGAAATCAAGCGACAAATCACACAGCGGCTTCAAATACGGATGCTCATCATCAGCCAACGCACTTTGCGGCCCGCCCAATATAATAAGGCCGTCGTGACCGTTTGCATCTCCGGGTAAAGCTTCGCCGCGATAGGGGTGGCGGCGGTCGATAATTGCACCGGCTTCAATCAGCGTTTGGCCAACAAGGCCAATCGGGCAATCAGGGTAATTATCAATGACGAGAATGCGCAATTCTATATTAGCTCAATCCCCTACCTTCAGCACCTGAATAAACGCTTCCTGCGGGATGTCCACGCGGCCAAATTGGCGCATTTTCTTTTTGCCTTCTTTTTGTTTGTCGAGCAATTTGCGCTTGCGGGAAACATCGCCGCCATAGCATTTAGCGGTCACGTCTTTGCGCATGGCAGAAATCGTCTCGCGCGCAATCACTTTGCCGCCAATCGCGGCTTGGATCGGGATTTTGAACATATGGCGCGGGATCAAGTCTTTGAGTTTCTCGCACATCACGCGGCCACGGCGTTCGGCGGCAGACCTGTGCACCAGCATTGACAGCGCATCAACCGGCTCGTCGTTTACAAGCACGCTCATTTTCACGAGGTCGCCCTCACGGTGGCCGATCAGGCTGTAGTCAAATGAAGCATAACCCTGTGACAGACTTTTCAAGCGGTCGTAAAAGTCAAACACCACTTCATTGAGCGGCAACTCATAAACCAGCATGGCTCTGGTGCCGACATATGACAGATCGATTTGCAGGCCGCGTCGCTCTTGGCAAAGCTTTAGAATTGAACCCAGATATTCGTCCGGTGTTAAAATCGTGGCTTTAATCCACGGCTCGTCAATCGTCGCAATGCGTACAACATCAGGCATGTCGGCGGGATTGTGCAGTTCGAGATTATCGCCATTGTTCATGGTCATATGATAAACCACAGACGGCGCGGTTGCGATAAGATTGAGGTTAAACTCGCGCTCCAGCCGTTCTTGAATAATTTCAAGATGAAGAAGCCCAAGGAACCCGCAGCGGAACCCGAAGCCAAGCGCGGCGGATGTTTCCATCTCAAATGAGAAACTCGCATCGTTCAAACGCAGTTTGCCCATGGCAGAGCGCAGGGTTTCAAAATCATCGGCATCAACTGGAAACAGGCCGCAGAACACGACCGGCTGCGCAGGCTTAAAGCCCGGCAGCATTTGTGCAGTTGGGCGCTTATCATCGGTAATCGTATCGCCAACGCGGGTGTCAGCCACTTCTTTGATGGAGGCTGTCAAAAAGCCGATTTCGCCCGGCCCTAGTGTTTCAACCTGCACCATTTTCGGCGTGATAATACCAACACGCTCGACGGGGTATTTGGCATCCGTGCCCATCATACGCACGATCTGACCTTTTTTAATCTCGCCTTCCAGCACGCGGACGAGAACAATCACTCCAAGATAGGTATCGTACCAGCTGTCGACCAACAGGGCTTTAAGCGGCGCATCGCGTGAGCCGTTGGCGGGCGGTGGCAGTTGGTGGACGATGGCTTCCAAAACATCAGGAATACCAAGGCCGGTTTTGGCAGAAATCAAAACCGCTTGACTGGCATCAATGCCGATCACTTCTTCGATTTGCGCGCGGATGCGCTCTGGTTCAGCAGCAGGCAGATCAACCTTATTGAGAACTGTCACAATCTCATGGTTGTTATCAATGGCCTGATACACATTGGCGAGAGTTTGCGCCTCAACGCCTTGCGACGCATCCACCACCAGAAGCGAGCCTTCGCAGGCCGAAAGCGAGCGCGAAACCTCATAGGCAAAGTCAACATGGCCCGGCGTATCAATCAGATTGAGGATGTAATCCTCGCCGTTTTTGGCGGTATAATTTAGCCGTACTGTTTGGGCTTTGATCGTAATACCGCGCTCTTTTTCAATATCCATATTGTCGAGCACCTGCTCTGACATTTCGCGCGCCTCCAGCCCGCCGGTAGATTGGATCAGCCGGTCAGCGAGAGTCGATTTGCCGTGGTCGATATGGGCCACAATCGAGAAATTACGGATATGTGAAGGAGGCGTATGTTTTGTTGTCATGCGCCCGCGTTTATCAAAGACAGCCACAAAAGCAATGCGACGTTTTTATCTGCTCACGATGGTTTAATGCGCGCACCTGATTTATCTGCAAATGCAGCCAGCCTTTCGCGCGCTGCAGGTTGTGTGTTGACGAGGCCCGCCACTACGGCCTCAGCATAAGCGGCATCGAAACTCGACATGTTTTGCATATGGGAAATGGCCGAACAAATGGCAAAATTGGTCAACGGTAAATTGGCTGCCGCTCGGCGCGCAAGTTCAAGCGCTTTATCAAAGCTGGAACCATCAACCAGATACTGCGCCAGACCAATATCAACAGCTTCCGCGCCCCTATAGATCCGGCCGGTCAGCATCATATCAATCATACGGGCTTTGCCAACAAGATCAGCCACACGGATGGTTGCGCCGCCGCCGGTGAAAAGCCCGCGCGAGCCTTCCGGCAAAGCAAAATAAGTGCTTTGATCTGCCACACGAACGTGAGCCGCAGAGGCCAGTTCCAAGCCGCCGCCCACGACCGCGCCTTGCAACGCAGCAATCACCGGCACGCCGCCATATTCTAATTTGTTAAAAGCCTCATGCCAGCGCAGGCAAATATGCATGAATTCAGCGGGGCTGCGATTCTGATTATGGTGTTCAACAAGATCGAGGCCCGCACAAAAATGTTCGCCATTAGCGGCCAAAACAACAGCACGCACGCCTGATTGCGGAATGGCTGAAAACAAACTCACCAATTCTTCAATGGTCTGGGCGTTCAACGCATTACGCTTTTCCGGGCGATTTAATGTGGCAACCAAAACGCCGTCATCGTGAACATCCAAAGTCAGATTTTCAATGCCAAGACTGGTAATATCTTTCATCACAATCGGCCTATCTTAGAGGAATGGCAAATTGGTGAGTGTTGCAGGCTCAGCTTTGCCGTCGCGCATTACAGTCACATTGTCTCCGGCTTTGGCAGCAACAGATACGAGTGCAAAACCAATGTTTTTTTTCATCCGGTAAGACCAGATGATATTGGTCATCGAGCCTATTTTGCTGCCATCGGCTAGAATATCAAACCACACAAAGGATGGCCCCGCTGGCGCTTCATTATCGAGCACCACACCCAATTGATGGCGCTTTACGCCGTCAGATTTAATTTTGCGCAGCGCATGAATGCCCACAGTGTCGTCTGGCAGATCAAGGTCTATATATTTGCCCATACGCACTTCATAAGGATTGGTGAAATCATCGGTATCGCCGCCATAAGATACCAAGCCGCTTTCAATACGCTCATGCGAATTGGGGTTGCCGGGGCCGATATCCCAAGCCTTACCGGCTTCTTTGACAAGGTTCCAAAGTTCCGAACCGCGTGCGCCATCCATCAGATAGATTTCAAAGCCGCCTTGCTTTGACCAGCCGGAGCGCGCTACCGCGACAGGAATGCCGTTGATGCTGGTTTCTTTGAACCAGAAATATTTGAGCGCCCGTACCCAATTGCCAAAGATTGAAGCCACAACATCTTCGGCTTTGGGGCCTTGAACAGCAAGCGGCGAAACATCGGGCTCGGTAATTTCAACATTCAGCCCGCGTTCGGCGGCAATAGCGCGCGCCCAAAACAATATGTTGGAATCCGCAATAGACAGCCAAAACGAGCCATCGTCGCGTTTCAGAATAATCGGGTCGTTGATCAATGTGCCGGCATGGTTGCAGATCGCCACATATTTACCCTGCCCTTCAACGCATTTGCTTATATCGCGCGTGCATAATATTTGCGCTAAGCGCGCGGCATCCGGGCCTTTGATTTCAACCTGCCGCTCCACGGCGACATCCCACATTGAGACACCATTGATGATGCGCCAATATTCTTCCTCACCTTTGCCAAAACCAGTCGGCATCAACATGTTGTTATAGGTGGTGAACGAGGTCACGCCATCAGCGACAGTGGCCTCAAAAAAAGGTGAAGGGCGAAGCCGTGCTGATGGATAAATTGAAAACATATAAGCCTCCCGAAAGCGTTATTGTGTGGCGGGGTGACAAAGCGGTCAAACAATGATTAATGCCCCTATGACTGCAGAAAAGTTATGGGTCGATTATGGGTCGTTTTCATGCATGATCTCCCGCCTCTGCCATGGCTGCGCACTTATGAGGTTTCAGCGCGCCATTTGAGCTTTACCTCAGCGGCCCAAGAGCTTGGCCTTAGCCAAGCTGCTGTCTCAAAACAGATTAAACTTTTGGAAATGAAACTGGGTGAACCCTTGTTCATCCGCTTGCCGCGCAGCCTGAAGCTGACGATGGCGGGTGAGGCTTTTCTGCCAAAAGTCAGGGACGCATTTGAACGCTTGGCAAATGGCGCACATGAGGTATTTGGCGCGGCCCGTTCTGATATTTTAACCATTCGGACTGCAACCGGATTTGCCGTCAACTGGCTTGCGCCACGTTTGCCGGATTTTATCAGCCGACATCCGCAAATTGCATTGCGGCTGATTTCAAGCGTTTGGAATGAAGATGATGCAAAGCCAATCTATGATCTTGATATTCGCTACGGGGATGGCCACTGGGAGGGCGAAAAGGCAGAACGGCTGACGCATGAATGCCTTCAACCCGTTTGCAGCCTTGATCTCCTCAGCGGCCTCAAATCACCGCAAGACTTGCGCAATCAGACCTTGATCCATGTGCTGGGATACAAAGAAGGCTGGGCGCTTTGGCTCAAAGCAGCAGGCATTGATGGTTGCCTTGGTCCCTCAATCCAAGTGGACACATCGCTGATGGCCTTTGAACTGGCTGTCGCAGGGGCGGGCGTTGCTATGGGCCGTCGTTCGCTTTTGGAAAAAGAACTGCGTTCAAGCC
The DNA here is from genome assembly GCA_031422195.1 of Limoniibacter sp. Classification (GTDB taxonomy): domain Bacteria; phylum Pseudomonadota; class Alphaproteobacteria; order Rhizobiales; family Rhizobiaceae; genus JALOTE01. Next base: position 24,342 of record JANOPZ010000034.1, read on the forward strand.
GGTTGGTAGCGCCATTTGAGCTGCAAGTAGCGGTTCAAGAGGGGTTTTATTTGATTATGCGCGACAAGGGTGATAATTTATCGCACGCCAGCCTTTTTAGAAATTGGCTGATCGCTGCAAGCAGGCTTGTTTCATCACCGTATTAAATCAAGCCTTCGGCTTCAGCTGCTTTTGCCAAACTAATATCGGCCCTTGGCCCGATTTTTTGAATAACATGGGTGGCCGCCAAAACACCAAGTTCAGCTGAGCGTTTGCCGCCGAGGCCTTTGGTCCAGCCAAACAGAAAGCCCGCTGCAAAAGCATCGCCAGCGCCGGTCGCATCAACGAGTTGAACAATCTTGCGGGCAGGAACCGGTGTTACCACACTGTTTTCAATGACAATGGCGCCAAGTTCGCCGCGTGTGACAACAGCCAATTCACAATCCTTGCCGATGGCGGTCACTGCGGAATCAAAGTCACTTTCATAGAGCGCCGTCAGCTCGTCCTCATTGGCAAACACAATATCGACGGTTTTCGCTGTGATCAGCTCTAAAAATTCATCGCGGTAGCGGTTGACGCAAAATGAATCAGATAAAGTGATAGCGGTTTTTCGCCCGTGCTTGTGAGCAATGGTCGCTGCCAAACGGATGGCGTCTTTGGCCAATGGTGGATCCCAAAGATAGCCTTCAAAATAAGTCACCTCTGAACCAGCAATCATGCCTTCATCAATATCATCGGGCGACAGCTCAACGCACGCGCCGAGATAAGTGTTCATTGACCGCTCGCCATCGGGCGAAACAAAAATCATTGAACGGGCCGTGGGTGCGCCGCCAATCAGCGGTTTTGTGGTAAAATGTACGCCTTGCGCCCGGATGTCGCTATCGTAAATTGCGCCGAGCGGATCGTTGGCTACCTTGCCAATATAGGCCGCTTTGCCACCAAAACCGGCGACACCCGCGGCGGTGTTACCGGCGCTGCCACCTGATGTTTCGGTGCGCGCGCCCATAGCGGCATACAGCGCTTCGGCACGGTTCGCATCGATCAAGTTCATGGCAGCTTTGATGATGCCGTTACGGGCCAAAAAATCATCGGTTGAGCGTGCGATAACATCAACGATGGCATTGCCGATGGTGAGGACGTCAAAACGGGGCATGGCTATTTCCAGCTGAAGGGGCGTTAAAATGCCCTTACCGGTTCACGCCAGTTCAAGCAACTGGGCGGGAATATCCGTGGTTTTGTCTTTTGATTTACAAAGATCGGCAATCACGCAGGCCCCGCATTCGGGTTTGCGGGCTTTACAGCAATAGCGGCCATGCAAAATCAACCAATGATGGGCATGGAATAAATAGTCTTTCGGAATAATTTTGAGAAACGCCCGCTCGACCTGATCGGGTGTTTTACCAGAAGCAAGGCCCAGCCGGTTGCCGATACGGAAAACATGGGTATCAACGGCCAAAGTGGGTATGCCAAACGCCATCGACATCACAACATTGGCCGTTTTACGCCCTACGCCCGGCAAGGTTACCAATGAGGCTTCATCGTTTGGCACTTCACCGCCGAAATCATCGATCAGCTTTAGCGAGAGCGCGATTACATTTTTAGCTTTGCCACGCCATAGGCCAATTGTTTTGATATAATTTGCCACCCCTTCTTCGCCCAAAGCCAGCATTTTGGCGGGCGTATCGGCTACGGCAAACAACGCGCGGGTTGCTTTATTGACGCTGACATCGGTTGCCTGGGCTGAGAGGGCCACTGCCACCACCAGCGTAAAAGCATTAACATGTTCAAGCTCGCCTTTAGGCTCTGGTCGCTGAATGGCGAACCGGCGGAACATTTCGCGGATTTCGTCAAGCGTATAAAGTGATTTCGCACGGCGTTTGGCCGCAGGCTTTTTCTGTTTTGCAGGCTTTTCGGTGCTCATTGTTTGTCTATATTGCTTTGATGACGCCGCGAACAGAGGCCGAGCTGATGTCAATTGCTGCACCTGCCGACCAACCGATTTTTGAAGCCACTCTAACGCCTTACCGATCGCTTTCAACACATGGTGCTCTCTGGTTGGTGGGCATTATAGCTGCCATTTGGGGCCTGATGTCGTTGTCGTTTGTCGCCATGGGCGCGTGGCCTGTGCTTGGGTTTTTCGGGATCGACATTGTGCTGTTTGGTTGGCTGATCTGGCTTAACGTTCGCGATGCGCGGCGCAAAGAAACGGTTTCGGTCAGCCGCACCACGTTGGAGGTTAAACGCTTTTGCCCAAAAGGGCTGCGCCGTGAACTCCACCGCTTTAATCCGTTTGGAACCAGATTAACGGTTGACCGCCACGAAGAGTATGGCGTGACCAAACTCAGCTTGGTTTCGCGCGGTAACCCGGAAATTACGGTGGGTGATTTTCTCAACCCGGACGACAAAGAGAGTTTTGCAAAAGCGTTGGGATCTGCGTTGGCAAAGGCGCGCGCCTAACGATTGCCCACTTGCAGTTTTGGCATGAATCGCATCTTCTCTATTAATGCCAATCCTTGCGCCCCATTCAACCGACCCATTTGCCGACGGCCGCCAGTCTACCAATGCGCTGATGATACGGCGCGGGGTGATGTTGATGCTGATGGAGCAGGGTTTTGCGCTTGTGCCTGAAATGACACTTAAAACCGGCAGGCGGGCGGATTTGGCAGCGCTTTCACGGAAAGGTCAACTTTGGATAATTGAGATTAAATCGTCGCTCGAGGATTTACGGGCCGATAATAAATGGCCTGAATATCGCGAATTTTGCGACGAATTCTATTTCGCCACGCATGCCGGGCTCAAACAAAGTCAGTTTCCAACAGATGCTGGATTTATTCTCAGCGACGCGTACGGCGCCGAGATTCTTTCACCCGCACCGGAACATAGGCTGGCTGCGGCTGCCCGAAAAGCGCTGACCCTGCGGTTTGCACGGCTTGCTGCAATCCGCGCAATGCGCGCTGAACTAGGGTTGATACCGGACGGTTTATCTTCGGCTGATCAGCCATGAAATTCACTCCAACATTACACTCGGTGTCTCTTAAGTGTCACATTTATTACTTAATGCAGAGTTGCGTTATTCCAAGGGGATTTCAAGTCTTTTGATGCAATTGATTTTAGTTGCGTCAAAATGGCTGGCAGCATGATTAATGCAGGTTTCAACTTCGCTGCCTTAAAGAGTTGGAAGTTCCATCAAACTCGAAAATGCTTAGCGCGGGGCACGTTTTGCCAAAATGCGCTGTAATGTGCGGCGATGCATATTAAGGCGGCGTGCCGTTTCAGACACATTGCGCTCACAGCTTTCATAAACGCGCTGGATATGCTCCCAGCGCACACGGTCAGCAGACATTGGGTTTTCCGGCGGCGCAGGCGCTTTGGCACTTGGCGCGCGCAGCAATGCTGAAACAATTTCGTCTGCGTCTGCAGGTTTTGACAAATAATCAATGGCACCGAGTTTCACAGCTGTAACAGCGGTCGCAATATTACCATAGCCGGTTAGCACAATGGTCCGGGTGTTGTCGCGTTTGGCTCGAATGGCTTCAATAACATCCAAGCCATTTCCATCGCCGAGCCGCATATCAACAACCGCATAGGCTGGCGCTTCTGTGCCCACCGAACCCAACGCTTCCGCAACGGTCTCAGATTGGGTCACCAAAAACCCGCGCATTTCCAAAGCGCGTGCTAGCCTCGTGCGCAGCGCCTTATCATCTTCAACAATCAGCAGTGAGCGATCTGGTCCTATCGCGGCGACTTCTTCAGCGGTTGCAGTTATTTCGGTCATCATTTTTGACGGCCATCATTGCCGCTCCATCATACTTTTGCTGCTACGATAACTTGTGCAGTTACGCTAAATGTCAAGCTCTGCCGTCACTTTGCGGGCTTCAAAGGCGAAACGTGCCCAATGAATACGCACTTCTGCACCTAAATTTTCTTTTTCAGCGTTTCGAAAATTGATTTGCGCACCGGAACGCTCAATCAGTGTTTTGGCAATAAACAGACCAAGACCAAGACCACCGCCCTTTTCGCTGTCTTTACCATCCCGGGCGCTGCGGTCGCTGGCATAAGGTTCGCCAATACGATCAATTATCGAAGGCGAAAACCCGCGCCCATCATCGGTAATTGTCAATGTGACATCGGTTTGTGACCAACTCCATGCCACGATGACCTCGGATTTTGCAAAATCGACCGCGTTTTCAACCAGATTGCCTATAGAATAAATCAATCCGGGGTTACGCCGTCCAACAGGTTCAGGCCCGTTTGTGGTCCCGGCCAGCATTTGGATTTCAATGCCAAACTCACGATGGGGTGCAACAGCGTCCTCGATAAGCGTCGTCAGAGGCATGCGCAGCATATGCTCTTCGCTTTCAGCCGAAAGGCTGGTTAAGCGCCGTAAAATATCGCGGCAGCGCTCACTTTGTGAGCGGAGCAGGCTGATATCTTCTTTGAAGCGATCATCCTTGCCAAGTGTGCGTTCCATTTCCTTGGCAATAACGGTTATTGTGCCGAGCGGCGTCCCAAGTTCATGGGCTGTGGCGGCGGCAAGCCCATCTATGGCTGACAAATGTTGCTCACGCTGCAAGACCAGTTCTGTTGCTGCCAATGCATCAGAGAGTTCGCGTGCTTCATGGGCAACGCGTGACGCGTAGATGGCCGCGAACGCCATTGTGGACAAAATGGCAAGGGCAATTCCGGCGACCAAAATAGCCGGTAATTCCAATGTTTCATTGTCAAACCAAGGCAATGGCAAATGCACAAAAGCCAGAAATATGGTGATGGCAGCTGTTAGACCGGCCAATAGACTGGTGTAGAATACTGGCAGTGCGCCTGCTGCAATGACCACTGGCACAATGATTAAAATCGCAAACGGGTTTTGAATGCCGCCTGTCAACATAAGCAGAATAGCCAATTGGCCGATATCATAGGCCAGCAGCAAGGCGGCTTTGGCAGGCCGCAAGCGGTGGCTTGCCGGGTAGCGAAAAGCCAAAACCACATTTAACAAGGCTGATGCTGCAACCAAGGCCAAACACAGCGCAACCGGCATGGCAAAGCCGAGCGCGAATGCAACGATTGCAATTGCGATAAGCTGCCCTGCCACTGCCAGCCAGCGCAGCCGCAGAAGCGTAGATAGCCTAACCGCACGACGGTTTTCATGGGGGGCAATGAGACGTTCAATCATCAAATGTCATATGCGCCAATCGGTAAAAATCTCAAGTGTGGCGGGTTTTGCGGGTTGAGATCAGGTGCCGCGCGGTTTGGCCCTTGCCGTTGGTGCGGCATTGGCAGGATCGTCCGGCCAGACATGGCGTGGGTAACGCCCGCGCATATCCACCCGCACATCTTTCCATGAGCCTGCAAAAAACGCTGGTAAATTGCGGGTGGTCTGGATCGGCCGATGGGCGGGTGACAGGAGTTCAAGCAGCAGTGGAAATGCGCCGTCCAATATGGCCGGGTGCGTTTTTATCCCAAACAACTCCTGAACCCGCACAGCTAACACCGCATCGTTGTTTTCATAGCGCAAACGGATATTGGAACCTGTGGGCACCTCATAATGGGTTGGGGCAAATTTGCTGATTGCGCGTTGCAATTCATAGGGCACCAGATTTGTGAGGGCGTTGACCAACACATCGTTTGGCAGCGCAGAAAATTTGGTAACACCCTCTAAAAACGGCAACAGCCAATCTTCCAATCGCTCAAGCAAAGCCGCATCGCTGACATCTGGAAATTCATCTGGTTTATGATGATGAAGAAATGCCAAACGTGCACGCAAGTTTTCCGCCGCCTCATTCCACGTCAAAAGCGAAAGGCCATATTGGCGCAGGGCTTGGGTCAGCGCGTTGGCCGCTGCGGTTCCAGCTTGAATTTTCGTTGGGCGCTTTGCCAAAACCAAACTGCCTAAAGTATCGCGGTGTTCAGATTTCAAGGCGGCGGAAGGCACATCAAACCAGGTGACAGTCGCGCTCATAATCCGGTTTGCAAGCACCTCTCGGATATCGGTTTCACTGACAGGGGCAGCAGCCAGAATACGCGCGCCTTGCGCCTTACCTTGCACGTCAGCCACAACAAGAAAGGCCTCGCGCGCCAAAGGACTGGCGATATCTATTTCAACGCCGCGCCCGTTTGCCAAAAGATAGCGCCCCGTATTGCCGCGCTGCATCGCCACACGGTCAAAGAACGCTGGCAGCATGACGCGGCCAATGTCCAAAGGTTCACCTGTTGCTGCGCCGCCAAAGCGCTTGGCCAATTGGCGCGCATTTTTGCCGCGCTCTGAGCGATCATTTCTAAAATTTGAAAGCCGGAAAGCTAAATCGGCGTCATTGCCGCCAAGCCCGCGTTCGGTGAGCAAAACACCAATTTCGGCGGCTAATCCCGAAAGCATGCCAGCCTTGGCGACCATCGCCGCAAGCCGCGCTGGCAATGCGATATTCCGCATTGCTTCTCCCAATTCGGTCAGCCGGTTTTGCTGGTTGATTGCCCCCAAGCTTTTGAGCAACGTGCGGGCTTCACTTAAAGATGGCAGAGGCGGCGCTTCAGGAAATGGCAATTGCAACGGGTCTGCGACACCAAAAGCTGCGCAATCCATGACAAGCCCGGTTAGATCTGCGGCAAATATTTCGGGCGTATTGAAAGCTGCCAAGGCCGCATTTTGCCCTTCGCGCCAGAGCTTGAACGCAATTCCCGGCGCTGTCCGGCCTGCACGGCCAGCGCGCTGATCTGCTGATGCGCGAGACACCCGCACGGTTTCAAGATGCGTCAGACCTGTTGCAGGCTCAAACACCGGCACACGCGCAAGACCAGAGTCGATAACGATGGTCACTCCATCAATCGTCAGCGCGCTTTCGGCAATTGACGTTGCAAGTACAATTTTGCGGGTTGTTTTACCGGCAGGTCTTATTGCCTCGTCCTGCGCTTTGCCTTCCAATTGGCCATGCAATTCATGCAAGATCACATTGGAGGGTAAACGCTCTTCGAGAAGGCGCTTGACACGACCAATCTCGCCAACGCCCGGTAAAAATGCCAATATTGAACCGTGTTCTTCGTTAATGGCGCGCCGTATCATTGCCACCATTGCAACTTCGATGTTTTCAAGCGGATTTCGATCAACGTGGCGGATTTCTACCGCAAACGCTTTGCCTTGGCTTTCAATGAAAGGCACATCGCCTAAGCGAGCCGCAGTCTTTGCGCCATCCAGAGTGGCTGACATGACAATCAGTTTAAGATCGGGTCGCAGCGCTGTTCGCACATCCAAGGTTAGAGCCAAGCCGAAATCAGCATCGAGTGACCGCTCGTGAAATTCGTCAAAGATCACACATCCAATACCGGCAAGTTCGGGGTCAGCCAAAATCATGCGTGTGAATACGCCTTCTGTAACAACCAAAATCCGCGTGGCGGCACTTTGCCGCGTATCAAGCCGCATGGCATAGCCAACCGTTTGCCCCACGTCTTCACCGAGCAGGCTGGCCATACGCCGCGCGGCGGCACGGGCCGCGACACGGCGTGGTTCCAAAAGGATAATCTTGTGTTCAACCGAGCTGAGCAGATACAATGGAACCAGCGTGGTTTTGCCTGCTCCTGGCGGCGCAACGAGAACTGCAGCGCCTTTTGCCGCCAATGCTGCTACGAGCTGCTCTAAAACTTCTATCACTGGCAAATCGGGCAAAATCATAAACTAAGCCGAATAACCGCGCCGCCCGCTGCCTCAGCATCAGCTTCATCATGGGTTACCAACACGACCGGCAGCATCAGACGCTTGGCGGTGCCAAACACAATATCGCGCATCTGCGCACGCAAATTTGTGTCTAATTTTGAAAATGGTTCATCAAGCAGTAGCGCTTTTGGCTCTGATAACAGAGTGCGCATCAATGCCACACGTGCTTTTTGCCCGCCTGATAAAGTGTCTGGGTCCCGTGGGCCAAAGCCTGCCAAGCCTGCTTCATTTAAGGCGTCTTCGACCCGCGAAAGACGGGCCGCCTTGCCTTTAATTTTTGGTAGCAATGCAAAAAGCAAATTACCTGCCACATCCATATGCGGAAATAAAAGAGGGTCTTGAAACAATAGGCCCAAATGACGCTGGTGGGCAGGCTTGAGTGTTATATCGACACCATCGACCAAAATGCGTCCGGAAGCCTGAAATGCAGGATCAAGAAAGCCAGCTAAAAATGCAAAAAACGAGGATTTGCCAGAGCCCGATGGCCCCATGATAGTGAGAATCTCGCCGGGTTGAACATGCCAATTGCCAGCAATTAGCGCATGCCCGTTGAGTGCAATCGTAATATTTTGCAAGGTCAAGCCAGTTGTCATCGGTATTGCTATGATCCGCTAAGGCCGCGCCGGTTGCGCCACATATATGCAGGAATAATGCTGGCAATGGCAAATGCCATAAGCGGCAATACCATCTGCATAAACGCATAAATGCCGATGACACGGCGGTTGCCGCCCGAGGAGAGAGCAACAGCCTCTGTCGTGATGGTTGTAAGGCGGCCTGCACCCACCAAAACGGTCACTAAATATTGTGCTGCTGAAACAGCAAAGCCAAGTGCCACGGCTGATAAAATTGCTTTTAGCAGCATAGGCCCGCGCACTTTGAAAAAACTTTGCCACGGGCTTTTGCCTAGCGCTGCTGCAATCCTGAGATAACGCCGGTCCATAGCCCGCCAAGGGTCAGACAAGGACAAAAGCACATAAGGCGTAACGAACACCAAATGCGACGCAAGCAGGCTCAAAAACATACCGTCGATCTGGAACGAAACAAACATAAATTGAAGCCCGAATAAAAACGCCGCTTGCGGCACCAGCAACGGCAGATAAATAATCGCAATTGCGTGACGTTGCACAAAACCTAGGCCGCTTCGCGTTTCATCTTCCCGCATCAAGCATAGAATTGCCAATAGGCTGGAGATCAGGCTCGCAAGAATTCCAATTTGCAAGGTTGTCAGCAGTGGCGCGACTAACCGCTCTGATGCTCCGCTCCAGCCTTTTAGAGTTAAGCTGCTTGGCCATGCATCAGGAAATTGCCAAAGGCCAGATATGCTCCAAAGTGCTAAGGTGATGAGGCCGCCAAACAAGGCAAGCGCCGGCAATAGCATTGCACCGACACCTACAATCCGAAGTGCTTTATCGTCTGCAAAACGGGTCCCGCTGGCCGCCATTATTCGCAGTATATTTGCACCCGCCTTTTCAAAGCCAAGCCAAATTGCAAATCCGGTTAACGTTACGCCGAACTGCATTATTGCGCCTGCCGCCGCAACAAAACGCAGGCTCAAGTCCGGGTCATTCATCCAGCCAACCAGACGAACGCTTAGTGTTGCGGGAGATTGCGGCCCAAGAATAAGCGCGACATCCACAACTGAGGTTGAAAATGCGATTACAGCAAAAACGCCCAAGCGCATTTGGCGGTAAAGGCCGGGCCAAACGGTTATTAAAAAACCCGTGATCCGGCCATAACCCAGTGATGCGCTAATCTGGCGGCTTTGGCGCACTGGAATTTGCGGCAGGGCGGCCAAAGCGATGAGCAATAAAAACGGCAGTTCTTTGGCGATAAGACCGGCAATTAAGGCCAGCCCCATTGCATCATTGACGACCAAGAGATCCGGTGGCGTGTTCCAGCCGGTGAATTCAGGAGAAATGATGCGTGCTATCATACCGCTCGGCGCAATTAAAAACGCCAAGCCAAACGCCGCAGCCGCATGGGGGACAGAAAGCAAAGGCGAGATCATGCTGCTCATTCTTGCCAAGGCTTTGGGTGAGGCTGCAGCCAAAAAAAGCAGAACCACAACGAGCCCGATTGTACTGGCGACAAGGCCAGTGACCAAACTCAAAATTGCCGAGCGGAAAATGCCGGGTTCCGTGAGCAACATTTGAACAGGTAAAAGTGAGAACTGAGTGCCGCCAAGCGCAGGCAAATAGCCAAATGCCGGAAGAATAGTACCGAAGATACCTGCCAAAACCGGAAGGGTAAGAAGTGAGATGGTCAGTGGCGGGCCGAACTTTGATACAGTGAAGCCCGCCATATGCATTTACCCTTAATTGCCCGCGCCGTACCTGCGTTTCCATTCTTCTTCAACACGGGTCATCCATGACGGATGCGGCTCATCGAGTGCCGGCCCAAGCTTCTCTGGTGCCAAAGTTGCAATACCAAGATCGAGTGCGGCAAACGCGGCTTGCTCTTCAGCAGATGTTTTACCAACGTTCAGCACTGTCGGGTCACCCCAAACTTTTGGGTCTTGCTTTCTGATCTGCGCTTCCGGCGATATCATGAAGTTGGCAACCACCAATGCGCCAGCTTTTGCATTGGCATTAAACGGAATGGCCAAAAAATGCGTGTTTGATAATGTTCCGCCCGGAAACGTGAACGAGCGCACGGTGTCTGGCAATTCGCCAGCCGCAATCGCACTTGATGCTTCTGCGGGGTTGAACGCGAAAATCACATTCAAGGCACCGTCCGCTAAAAGCTGCTTCATTTCCGGATAATTCTTCGGAAAGGCCTTGCCCCCGCGCCAAGCAACCGGATGCAGCGCGTCGAGATAGTCAAACAAGGGTTTGGTTGTGTCCGCAAATGCTGCCTCGTCAACTGGTTTGAGCAACACAGAACGATCGGCAATAGTTTCGCTCAAAACCTGTTTGAGAAACGTTGAACCTATAAAATCCGGCGGCATCGGGTAAGATATTTTGCCCGGATTGGCTTTGGCATATTCGAGAAGGCCAGCAGAAGATTGAGGAACTTTATCGGCAGGTAGTCGCTTTGTATCATGGAAGAATACGAGTTTTGCCATGCCCCAAGGGCTTTCGAGCCCTTCAACCGGCACCGTAAAATCAGTGCGGATGGTGGGCTTGTTTTCAATATCAACATATTGCCAGTTGGGCAGCGCTTCAGCCCAACCGGGGGACATCAGCAAATCCTGTCGCTTCATGGATGCAAAATTTTCGCCATTGATCCAGATCATATCAACCGAGCCGCCTTCTACGCGGCCTGCAGCTTTTTCAGCCACGACTTTTGCAACAGCATTGGCTGTGTCTTCCAGCTTCACGTGAACCAGGTTCACGCCATATTTTGAGAGCAATTCTTTACCGGCCCAATCAATATAGGCATTGATGTTTTCTGCGCCGCCCCACGCATTCCAATATACCGTTTCCCCTTTGGCATCGGCTAACACCGCGACCCAGTTTTTTGGATCAGGGTTTTCAGCAAGCGCCGGAAGTGAGAAGGCCAGAGCGGCAAAAGCGGTCAAGCTCAAAAAAGTGCGGCGAAGCATGGGCAATTCTCCATTGAATTTTCCTCTTTTACGCTGATCACATCTTATTGTGCGAGCAAAGAATTCGTTTTGCTTGTAAATTTAGCATCACAATAATGTTTGTGAATTTGCTTTGCGCGCCAGCTTCATTCAATACAGCGGCACATCAGGGGATTAATCCAAATGAAAATGAAAGCAGCCGTAGCGTGGAAAGCGGGCCAGCCCCTTACCATTGAAACCGTGGATATTGGTGGGCCAAAGGCTGGCGAAGTGATGGTTGAAATCATGGCTTCGGGCGTTTGCCATACCGATTTATACACGCTTTCAGGCGCTGATCCGGAAGGGATTTTCCCGGCGATTTTGGGCCATGAAGGTGCTGGCATTGTGCGCGAAGTCGGCGCTGGCGTGACCTCATTGAAACCCGGCGATCATGTGATCCCGCTTTACACGCCGGAATGCCGCCAATGCAAAACCTGCTTGTCGCAGCGTTCAAACCTTTGCACCGCCATCCGCCCGACACAGGGCAAAGGCGTGATGCCCGATGGCACCAGCCGGTTTTCATGCGATGCTAGCCCTGTATTCCATTATATGGGTTGCTCGACCTTCGGCAATTTCACGGTTTTGCCTGAAATCGCTTTGGCCAAAGTGCGCCAAGACGCGCCATTTGAAAAAATTTGCTATATCGGCTGCGGTGTTACCACAGGTATTGGCGCTGTCATTAACACGGCCAAAGTCTGGGCCGGAGCCAATGTCGCGGTGTTTGGTTTGGGCGGTATCGGGCTCAACGTCATTCAGGGCGCGCGCATGGTTGGCGCTGATAAAATCATCGGCATTGATTTGAATCCTGCCAAAGTGGAAATGGCTAAAAAATTTGGTATGACGCATTTTATCAACCCCGATGACGTGGGCCGGGACAAAGTTGTTGAAGCCATTGTCGATTTAACTGGCGGGGGTGCGGATTTCTCGTTTGAGTGCATCGGCTCAACGCAAGTCATGCGCCAAGCGCTTGAATGCACCCATCGCGGCTGGGGCGAATCGATTATCATTGGCGTTGCGGCATCGGGTCAGGAGATCTCAACACGGCCGTTCCAATTGGTGACGGGCCGCACATGGAAAGGCACAGCCTTTGGCGGCGTGCGCGGGCGCACCCAAGTGCCGCAAATTGTTGATTGGTACATGGATGGCAAGATTAACATTGATGACCTGATCACACATGTGATGCCCATTGACGAAATAAACACGGCGTTTGATTTGATGCATGACGGCAAGTCCATCCGCTCTGTGGTCACGTTTTAGTGGTGACAATCTACGTTGATGCCGATGCCTGTCCCGTTAAAGACGAAGTGCTGAAGGTTGCGGAACGCCATGGCTTGCCTGTGGTGTTTGTGGCCAATTCCGGCCTTAAACCCAGCCGTGACCCTATGGTTAAAATGGTGGTCGTTTCCGGCAAGTTTGATGCTGCCGATGATTGGATTGTGGAAAATTCTAAAGGCAACGATATTGGCATTACCGCCGATATGCCGCTTGCAGCGCAGCTTGTTGCCAAA
>JANOPZ010000035.1:0-2163 GCA_031422195.1 Limoniibacter sp.
AGGCAAATGCCGCCCAAATGCTCGCGCTCTACAATTGCGGTTTTCAAACCCAACTGCGCTGCACGGATTGCGGTGACATAGCCGCCCGGGCCAGAGCCGATAATGATGAGATCGTAATTGGCAGCCATCAGGCGCTCCTTAAATTCAAACTACAGGCCAAGCATAGCAATAACCATCGGGACCAGCGCCATGCCTATCGCGCGGGTGCCTTTTTGGTCGATGTGAATGCCGTCTATTGGCGAGGCTTTACATACTGATGCTGCATCAAAAAACGCCACTCCCGCTTCGTCAGCCAAATCACGATAGAAAGAGGCCACCATTTTGGATTGCTCAACGCGGCCCGCAAACATGGCGGCAAACTCAGTGTTTGCAGTTTCGCAAAGCGGCGGCGGCGCAACCACAATAATATCAGGCTTAGCATCCCCTGCCCGTGGCGCATGGTTTTGCACAATCGAAACGCAACGCCGCATGCCTTGCAAGCAGGCCATTGCAGTGCCCGCAATATGCGGTTTTAAGTCATTGGCACCCAGCATCAGAATAATCAAATCAATTGGCGCATGAGCATAAAGTGAAGTCGGCAAAATCCGTGCGCCATTGCGGTCGCAATCGGCCAAATGCTCATCATAGGCCGTTGTCCGCCCGCGCAGGCCGTCGGTAATAACTTCGGCTCTGCCAGCCAAACCAGCCTGCAAAGCCACCGGCCAACGGAACTCTCGCGGGTGCCGCCCGCCGGTTTCAGGGTCTGATCCCCATGTGAGGGAGTCGCCGAATGCAAGGATGGATTTCATAAGGCCTCAATCAACGCTTTTTGGTGAGCGCATCTACTTTATCTTCGAGCGCGTGAATGCGCTCTTCAAAATCACCAACCATGAACTTGGACATCATGGTGTCAGCAATCATGGCCTGTTTGTAACTTTTTTGATTTCCTTCAATTTTGTCCAATCGTTGCTCCATTGACGTTCGCAAATCGGCAACGTCCTTTCGCATTTCTTGGAAAAGAGGAATTATCACATCAATAATTTCAGCCATTTAAGCCTCCTGTGCGAATGTCATTTGTTATATATAGGAATTGCGCAGCAGATTTCACTTATTAGCATAGTTCAAAAAACACGTCACCTCACACCAGCATCCCCATCGGGTTTTCAATATAACCCTTAAACGCCGCCAGCAGCTCCGCGCCCAATGCGCCATCAACTGCCCGGTGGTCGGTGGAAAGCGTTACCGTCATTACGGTTGCTACAGCGAGTTCGCCGTTTTTCACCAGCGGCCGCTGCTCGCCTGCCCCAACCGCCAAAATTGTCGCGTGCGGCGGGTTTACGACGGCGGCGAAGTTTTTAACGCCCATCATACCCATATTGGAAACCGCGGTCGTGCCACCCTGATATTCCTCGGGTTTCAGCTTTTTGTCTTTCGCCCGCGCGCCCATGTCTTTCATGGTGTTTGAGATGGCAGACAGCGTCAGCGTTTCAGCCTTGCGGATGATCGGCGTGATCAATCCACCGGGGATCGACACCGCCACGCCAACATCGGCGTGTTTGTGTTTGACCATCATATCGTCCGTCCATGAGACATTGGCATCCGGCACGTCGCGCAAGGCCAGAGCGAGCGCCTTGATCACGAAATCATTGACCGAGATTTTATAGGCCGGCTTATCGTTTTTAACTGGCGCAGCCGCGTTGAGTTCAGCGCGCAGTTTCATCAGCGCGTCGAGCTCGCAATCGACCGATACGTAAAAATGCGGAATGGTTTGTTTGCTTTCCGTCAAGCGCTTGGCAATGGTTTTGCGCATACCATCGTGCTTGACGAGTTCGTAAGAACCTTCGGCGAAGAGTTTGAGGATGGCGTCGCTGGATTGGCCGACTGGTTTTGGTGCAGGAGCGTTCGCTGCAATTGGTTCTGGTGCAGCAGCAGCGGCAGCTACCAGAGGTGCGGCTGTAGCACCGCCGCCTGCAATCGCTGCATCTACATCAGCTTTCACCACGCGACCATGCGGGCCGGAACCGGAGATTGCGGCAATGCTGACACCGGCATCCTTGGCAATGCGGCGAGCAAGTGGTGAAAGCTGATGTAGATGCAGCGATTGCAGGCGGCGGTGCTACAGCCGCACCTCTGGTAGCTGCCGCTGCTGCTGCACCAGAACCAATTGCAGCGAACGCTCCTGCA
>JANOPZ010000036.1:0-26528 GCA_031422195.1 Limoniibacter sp.
TTCGATCATATCGGTGTACTGGATCATGAAATTAGTCACCCCCGCCTCTTTCTTGTGCGGGGGCCTAGACTTGTTTGCAAGGCTCGCAACCACTCAGACATTCAGCGTCAAATAAAGGTCGTTCCAATCAGGATTTAAATCTTCAATCAATTTCAATTTCCAACCCCGGTAGTATTTCTTGACCACTTTCTCGCGATGAATGGCATCAGAAACGTCGAAAAACTCCTCATACCAAACCAGCAATTTGCAGCCGTGGGTTGCTGTGAACCCGGGGATCAAGCCTTCGCGGTGTTCATAAATACGTTGCGCAAGATCAGTCGTCACGCCAGTATAAAGCGTGCCATTGCGTTGCGACGCCATGATGTAAACGTGAGCGGCCATGCCCTCAAACTAGCCGTTCTGGGCGAAAGAAAACAAGTCTAGGCCCCCGCATAAGAAAGGGGCGGGGGTGACTAACGGGCCAATTAGTGGCTAACTAAAAACCCCGCCGGTTTTCACCAGCGGGGCTTTAATGCTTGCGGAGGGATCAAGCAAATTTACGCAGCTTTGACGGCCACTTCCGGTGCGGTCATTTCATAACCCAGCGCATCAGCAACTGCTTTGTTCGTAATCCGCCCACGATGAACATTGAGGCCGTTGCGCAGGTGCTTGTCTTCGGCAATAGCGGCCAAGCCACGGTTGGCAAGGGCAATGCCGTGCATCAGGGTGGCATTGTTCAGCGCATGGGCAGATGTCACCGGCACAGCGCCCGGCATATTGGCGACGCAATAGTGGATGACGCCTTCAACCACATAAGTCGGGTCGGCATGCGTGGTTGCGTGTGATGTTTCAAAGCATCCGCCTTGATCAATTGCTACATCAACCAGCACCGAACCCTTTTTCATGCCGCCGAGCATTTCACGGGTAACGAGCTTGGGCGCGGCTGCGCCGGGGATAAGCACTGCGCCCACCACGATATCGGCAGAAAACACTTCTTCTTCAATGGCGTTGATTGACGAAAAGCGTGTGTGAACGCGGCCATTGAAAATATCGTCGAGTTGGCGAAGGCGCGGCAATGAGCGGTCGATGATTGTAACATCAGCGCCAAGACCGGCGGCCATTTTGGCAGAATTGATGCCAACAACGCCGCCACCCAAAATGGTGACTTTACCCGGCAGAACGCCCGGCACGCCGCCGAGCAAGATGCCATTGCCGCCATTGGCTTTTTGCAAGCACGTTGCGCCAGCTTGAATAGCCAAACGGCCGGCAACTTCCGACATCGGGGCCAGCAAGGGCAGGCCGCCGTAATTATCAGTCACAGTCTCGTAAGCAATTGCGGTAACGCCGGAGGCCATTAAGCCTTTGGTCTGTTCAGGATCGGGCGCAAGGTGCAAATAGGTGTACAAAAGCTGGCCTTCGCGGAGCTGCGCCCATTCAACAGGCTGCGGTTCTTTGACCTTTACGATCATATCGCATTTGGCGAAGATCTCAGCGGCGGTTGCAATAACCTTTGCGCCGGCAGCTTGGTAAGCACCATCATCAGCGCCAATGCCAAGGCCTGCGCCTTTTTCAATCCAAACTTCATGACCGTTCGCGACATATTCACGAACCGAGCCCGGCGTTAAGCCAACGCGATATTCGTGGTTTTTAATTTCTTTGGTGCAACCAACGCGCATTCAATTTCTCCCGTAATAATACTGTGACCAATCCATCATATTTTGCTGGAAATGTCCTTGCAAAGCGCGGCGTAGAAACTTGCAATTTCGCAAGATTATGTGAAGATATAAGTGAATCATGCAAGGAACCTGCGCACATGAATTTGGATAAGATTGATTACGCGATTTTGACTGCCTTGCAAGAAAACGCGAGAATGCCCAATGCACAATTGGCAGAGCGCGTTGGTCTTTCGCCGTCGGCATGTTCGAGACGGCTTGATGCGTTGGAAGCGGACGGTGTTATTCACGGCTACCACGCACAGCTATCAAACCGCGTACTTGGTCATCCTGTTACGGTTATTGTGCATATTTCTTTATCCAGCCAGTCTGAAAAGCATCTGGCCGAATTTGAAACGGCGGTGCAAGCCTGCCCAAATGTGCAAATGTGTTATCTCATGAGCGGCGAGCATGATTTTATTTTGCTGGTCGTCGCGCGCGATCTTGCTGACTTTGAACGCATACACAAACAATCATTGTCTGCAATGCCACACGTGGTGCGGATGCACTCATCTTTCGCTCTTCGCAATGTGATCGACAACACAGGTCGCGGCATCAGCCCTGACTTGTCTGTAGATGGAGTTGGTGCACAGGGAGTTGGTGCACGGGGAGTCGGTACACATGGAATTGGTGCGAACGGAGTTGGCGCGCCCAAGAATTATCGCCTTCAAAAGCCCGCCGAGCGCGACCCGCAGAAACTTGCAATTCAAATTTTTGGCAAATAGCCCGGAATGCGGTTGGTTTTGGTGATATCGCCGCCAGCCCAGGCCATCACTTTGGGATCCATCACTTTACGCCACAACGGTGGAATATGAGCAAGCACAAAAGACCCTGAATAGCCTGACGGTAGCCGCGGCAACTCTTCAAAGTTGCGCAGTGTCTGATAGGGCCGCATCGGGTTGGAATGATGGTCTGAATGGCGTTGCAGGTGGAATAGCATCAGGTTTGAAACAATGTGGTTCGTGTTCCATGAATGGCGCGGCTCGCACGGCTCATAACGGCCATTGTCGCGTTTTTGCCGCATAAGACCGTAATGCTCCACGTAATTTGCCAGTGTCAGTTGAATCCACGCTACAAAATGATGGATCAAAATAAATGGCAGCAGCGCCAAGCCTCCAATTGAAACCAAGATTGCCGCAATTATTGTTGCCACGAAATAACCCTGCAACAGATCGTTGCGCCACGACCAGATCTTAAACCCCTTCACGGTCAGGCGTTTTACCTCTGCCTCCCAACCGCGCTTGGCTGCTCCCGGTAGCTCGCGAAATGCAAATGCGTAGACGCTTTCGCCCAATTTTGATGAAGCTGGATCTTCTGGTGTTGCAACTTGGCTGTGATGGCCCTTGTTATGTTCAATGCAAAAGTGCGCATAGCCCGAAAGGATCAAAATGATTTTTGCGCCCAATTGATCCATTTTATTTGGCTTGTGCCCCAGCTCATGGGCAACGGTTAGGCCGCTTCCGCTGGAGGCACCGGCTGAAATTGCAACCATCACAGCAGCCCAAAAGGGCAGATTGCCCCAAATTATTGCTGCCATCGAAAGAAGGAAACTGGCATATAAGACCGGTATCGTGAGAAACAGAAGTATGCGGTAGTATTGGTCTTCTGCAAGCTTTTCGATCACGTCTTCCGGCGGGTTATTCGTATCTTCGCCGAAAATTACGTCTAATATTGGGATGAAAGCAAAATAAAATATCAGCGGAAAAAACACCCAGAGCAGGTTAGCGCCCATCAGCAGCGCAATTGCCGTAACGCCCGGCACGCAAGGCGTGGCAACCGAGATCAACCACAAATATCGCTTGGTATCGCGGTATTCAATCGTGCCATTTTCGGCGGTTTGTGCGACAAAAATCATAAATGAAGTCTCTTTAGCCAAATTTTAACGCTGATTTAATCAGCTTTGCTGCATTACCATGCTTCACCTAATCAGGATGCTTGGCAATGGCTAGAAACTGGAAAAAGTTCGTTTTATTTATAGGCAAATTGCCGCTGCAAGCACCGTTGAAGACCACCCTCAAAGGCCATTCCCACAGGATATTTATTGCTGACGCACCTTCACTGGTGCCGGATCATTTATGATTTGACATAAACCAATTGCCGCACATCGATATATTCTGAGCGAAAACCGGCTTCACAATAATACAAATAGAAATCCCATAAGCGCTTAAAGCGTTCGTCAAAGCCGAGCGGCACAATTGTTGGCCAAGCATTGCTAAAGCGCTCGCGCCATTCAATCAAAGTACGGGCGTAATCCTGGCCGAAGATGACTTGGCCGCTGAGAGCCAAACCAAAATCTTTCGTGACTTTGGCTAACGCCAGCGGACTGGGCAACATACCACCGGGAAAAATATAGCGCTGAATAAAATCTGGTTTTGAGCGGTAATAATCAAAATCGGCATCATTAATGGTGATGATTTGCAGACCCGCCGCGCCGCCAGGTTTCAGGCAATCACGCACTTTTCCAAAAAATGTTGGCCAATATTTTTCGCCAACCGCCTCAAACATTTCAATTGAGGCAATGCGGTCGTAGGTGCCTTGCTCGTCGCGATAATCTTGGAATTTTATGTCTACTTTGTCAGATAAGCCGAGTTTGGCCATACGTTCAACCGCATAATCATGTTGTTCGCGGCTGATGGTCAGGCATGTCACGCGTGCGCCAACTGTTCCGGCCGCATATTCTGCAAATCCGCCCCAGCCGCAGCCGATTTCTAGAACATGATGGTCTTTAGTGAGCGCAATGGAATCCGCGAGGGCTTTGTATTTGGCCTTTTGGGCCGTTTCAAGATCGTTTGCACCGGTCGAATACATGGCAGATGAATAGGTCATCGTGCGGTCGAGCCATTGGCCGTAAAACGCATTACCGAGGTCATAATGGGCTGAAATATTGCGCTTTGAGCCGGATTTGGTGTTAGAATTTAGAATATGGCGAATTTTTTGCACAAGCTTTGCGAACATGCCTTGGCCGCGCGTCATATCAACGCCAGCGGTTGAATTCACCAAGAAAAATTCGAGGAAGGTAGCAACGTTGCGGCTGCTCCAATCGCCGTCGATGTAACTTTCGGCTGCACCAACTGTGCCATTGGCAAAGCCGCGGGCAGGTAGTTTCCAATTGTTCAAAGTGACGTCGGCATGCGGCCCAATATTTTTACCTTGAATACGCAAACGCTGGCCTTGCGGTAAGGTCAGCTCTAGCACGCCTTTTGAAATGCCGAGCACCATGCGCAGCACGGTGCGTGCGCGCCAGGGTAAGCCTTTTGTGGCAATCGTAAAATTTTCGGCGGTAAGAGTGGTATAGTCTGATGACGACAAGGCAGGCTCCTCAACTCAACATTTGCCCAACAACGACGGGCGGTTGGAGTTGTTTATGGTTTTTGTGCGGGTTTCAATGCGGTATCAGTATAACTCACCGGTTTGGGTGCGGCTGGTATAGGGTGATAACGTGCTCCCTTCAGCCAAAGTTTCAATGCCTCGTAGTGAATTCCTGCAACAACTTTCAATGTCATGAGCGGAGCGCGGATGCATTCGATGATGATTGTTGCCGAGGTCAGTGGCTTTTGCCTGCCGATAATGGTTGCCGAAAGCAACGGTTCGTCGTGCTCAGTTTCTAAAATCCGCACACGCACTTTATCTCCGGGCGGCAAAACACGGAACTCATAGGCGGCTTCCATTCCCACAAATGGCGAAACGTGGAATAGTTTTGTGCGGGTCTGGCGAAGACCGGCATCCGTAAGTTCGCCCACTTCAACCTTGGCCACGTAGGTATGCTGCTGGCCAAAAGTGTTGCGCACTTCATAGATGCAGGCAACCAGAACCCCATTATCATTGTAACAAAAGTAAACTGAGATCGGGTTAAAAACAAAGCCAAGCAGGCGAGGGTAGCACAGCAGCAACACGCGCGACGGTGGCGATGTTAAACCCGCGTTAGCCAGCAAATCGGCGATATGGCTTTGCAATGACACACTGCCTTTACCTGCATGATCATTTTCATGAAATGAAAGCAGGTTAAAGCGGTTGACTGAAAACAAGATTGATTTCTTGGTTGCTGATTTTAGATCAGCAATATCTATTAAGATATTGAAAACCTTATAATTAAACCGGTGCCCAAAAGGTTTTAACCGCGCATGCATGACATCTGCCCGATACAGTGCAACGGCAGCCTTTGGAACTGCGCCATTGCCGGAAATGCTGCCGTTGATTGCGCCGTTATTTGTGGTGCTGTTCATGGAAGCATCATTGCGCGGCCAAACGCGCGGCTGCCAAGATATCGTCGAACGGGGCAGGGGAATTTAAGGCGCGAGCGACATCCAATCCTGAGCGAAGCCCATCTTCATGGAAGCCGTATTTTGTCCATGCTCCAGCAAACCAAGTGCGGTTCACGCCTTGGATTTTAGCCAGATTTTCCTGCGCATTAATAGCGCCCAAATCGAACAATGGGTGCTCAAAGGCCCATTCGCCGAATGTAAGTTCAGCTTTTGGCTCATGGTTAGGGTTTAGGCTGACGAACAACGGCTTACTACGGTCGATCGATTGAAGGCGGTTCATCCAATAGGTCAGCGAGATGGTTTTCTCATCGCCGTCTTTAGACGAGCGCAATGCGTTCCACGATGTCCAGCATTTTCTATTTTTTGGCATTAAACTTTCGTCGCGGTGCAGCACAACGCGATTGGGGCCATAGGCGATTGCACCTAAAATCGCGCGCTCGTTTTGATCAGCGTCATGCAGCATCTTTAGCGCCTGATCTGAATGGGTTGCGATAACTATTTGATCAAAGTGTTCTGGCGCGCGTCCTTGAACTGTCACTGAAACGCTGGTTTCATTTCGGATCACGCTGGAAATGGGCGCATTGCACATGGCTTTGTCGCCTAGTTTGCCAAGCAATTTGCCCAAATAATTGCGCGAACCACCTTTGACTGTGCGCCACTGCGGGCGATCCTGGTTGATGAGGCGGTGGTTGGCGAAAAAATCGATAAAAGTGCGGGCCGGGAAATCCAGCATTTTCATGCGTGGAGTGGACCAGATGGCCGCTGACATCGGTATCAAATAATTATCGCGGAATACGTCGCTGTATTTGCGTTTGATGAGATATTCGCCAATTGTTATTGAGTCGCAATAGCTGCTGGCGCGGTCAACAATGCAGCCGTTGTTAAACCGCAGCACGTCTTTCAGCATCCAAAGAAAACTGGGTGAAAACAAGTTTTTGCGCTGTGCAAAAACAGTTGAAAGGGAGTCGCCGTTCCATTCCAGCTTGCCATCATCCAATGACAGCGAAAAACTCATATCTGAATCAAGCGTTTCAACGTCAAGTTCAGCAAATAATTTTGTCAGGAGCGGATAGTTGAGGGTGTTGTAAACGATAAAACCGGTATCAACTGAAATGGGTGTACCGTCGTAATCAATATCGACCGTTGCAGTGTGGCCGCCAAAGCGGGTGCTAGCCTCAAACACAGTAACATCATGTGCCTGCGACAGCGCCCAAGCCGCGGAACTGCCTGAAATGCCGGAACCAATAACGGCGATCTTTTGGGGTTTACCAAGGTCTAGGGCTAATGGCGTCAGCGCGTTCATAAAGGGTCCTTCAAGGCTTTATAGGCATCCAGCGCTCGTATCCGCGCCTTGCCATGATCAACTATAGGGCGAGGGTAGGTATTACCCATACGAACCCCGGCAGAAATTAGTTCCATATCGGGGGCTTCCCAAGGCTTATGGATGAAGGGAGCGCGCATTTTGGCAAGTTCCGGAACGTATTTCCGCACATAATCGCCTTTTGGATCAAATTTTTCAGCCTGCAAAATAGGGTTGAAAATGCGAAAATAAGGTGAAGCATCAGCACCACTGCCAGACACCCACTGCCAACCTGCCGCGTTGCTGGCAGCGTCGGCGTCGACAAGCGTATCCCAGAACCAGCGCTCGCCGTCGCGCCAGTCAAGCAGTAAGTGTTTGGTTAGAAATGAAGCGACAATCATGCGCACCCTGTTATGCATCCAGCCGGTTTGGTAGAGTTGGCGCATGCCGGCATCGACAATCGGGTATCCGGTTTGACCGGCTTGCCACGCTTTAAGCGCGGTATTGTCACTGCCCCACGGGAAGCGGTCGAACGAAGCGTTGAAATTTTCAGTGGCTAGACCGGGCTTTTGGTAAAGCAGGTGATAGGAAAACTCGCGCCAGACAATTTCTTTGAGAAACGTTTCAAGATCATTATCGGGCACTTTGCCACGATGCTTGAGTGCCGCCTCCACCACTTGGGCCGGCGAAATTTCACCAAAAGCCAAATGGGCTGACAAACGGGACGTGCCAGCTTTATCGGGCCTGTTGCGATCTTCATCGTAGCCGGTCAGCGCGCCCTCAATAAATGCGGCAAGGTTATGATGAGCACCGGTTTGCCCTGGTTGCCATGCATCAGCTAAAGTGCCGGACCAATCGGGTTTGGTCGGCATCAGTTGCCAAGCGGCAAGTGTTTCACCACCGGGTACCTCGGCAAACACAATTTTTTCTGGCGCCGCATCTGCTTTGACGTTTTCTAGACTTGGTGCAACCACACGCCAGAACGGCGTATAAACGCGAAATGGCCCGCCGGAGCCGGTGCGGATTGCAGCAGGCTGATGCAGTAATTGACCGGGATAAATTGATACGGTTAGCCCAGCATCACGTAGCTTCTCGGCCAATATAGAATCGCTGTCGCGGCTTTGGTGCCCCGAAAACATATCGTTGCGACTCGTCCAGCTGACGTTCAAAATTGAATTGGCTTTGCAAAACGCAATCAAAGTTACCGCACGGTCGTTGCCGGATAGAAGTATCAATCGGCCACCATACCCCTCCAACCCTGCATCAAGACTGGCGAGTGATTGGTGCAGCCACCATTTCTGCGCACCACCGAGTAAGGCTTTAAGGGGAGTATCCAAGCAATATGCTGCAACAATTGGCCCTGTATTTGCTGCTTCGAGCAGTGCTTTTTGGTCAGCAATCCGCAAATCGCGCTCGAAGACCACCAATGTGGCATTTTGTTTTGAAGAAGACGCCGCCGACATAAAACTTTATCCTCGCCATTTTGTCTTTGATACGTTGCCCGTTTGGCAGCAGATTTGATTTAAGTCACATTGAAATATTGCGCCTGCCGTAAATTTACCGAATGTTTATTGCCGCAGTGCCTTTAGGGCTTGGCAAAGCGTGTTATCTTTTGCTATTGCAGCCCGACATGACGTTCCCCGGTAGCTCAGCGGTAGAGCAATCGACTGTTAATCGATCGGTCGCAAGTTCGAATCTTGCCCGGGGAGCCATTCTTTCATTTAAGCGATTGATTTTATTGAGTTTCTCAAAAAGTAATGGGCGTGTTCCTAACGCTTTTCCTAATGCATAGCGCCGCTTGTGTTAGCTTCTGCTAGGTATTTGGACCAAATAAACGGCCTTGCGACTAGTTTATTTTGACGCCGCCACCCGTCATTCCGCATAATAAAACTCTTTATTAGCTCTTGCTGATTCCCTTGCGGCACGAATGCCAGACAAAAGCTGGTCTACTTTATCAGCCGATACCGTTGCGAATCCGGACTGAACGGCACTTTCAATTAGTGTTTCAGCAATGCCAGCCTTACGGCAAGCGTCATTCAAGCCATCTTCCAGCTCAAAGAACTTATCAGAATCTCGTTTTTGTTTTTTGGCAAAATCAGACATTTTAATTTTTCCTATTCAAAGCGCAGACAATCCGCGTTTTTACAAATAGAAGTGTAGCAGAAATTGCTAAATATTACAATATACTAAAATTAAAACGGCAAAGTTGATATTTTACGCAAATACAATTTAAGAAATTCACGTGAAACTGTGCTTTTATATTGTTATTATGAAATTATAAGCTGAGTTGGGGCAAAAAAATTGCAACACACTTTCAGACCAAAACCAATTCAACATCCGGCCTAATATTTTCACCGATCATATCTGGCCAATAGCCCAGCGCTTCAAACTTCACGCCCTCTTTGGTGATCGTAGTTTTATGAAGCTGCCCGCCAATGCCAAACAAGGGATTATCGCCATTTGGCGCAAACACCGCCTTTTGTCGCCACGATTGAAACAGTTTAACTACGTCGGCTTCAATAACGTCTTTGTGGAATTGTTTTTCACTAAATCCGGCATCGCCAAATTCGATTTCGTTAAAAGGCCCGCCACACGAAATCCGCTCAACCGCATTCATGGTAAAAAATTCAAAGCCATTCAAAAACGTTTCAGCTTTATGTTTTTCATTCCCAACAATAACCAAAAATGCAAACGGCCCGTCACTCTCACTGTTACCTGCAATCATAAAATCTTGAATGAAGGCATAGTGGCGTATCTCGGTTTCAAGGCGAACCAGGTAATCCGCAAAGGCGTCGATGACGTCATCAACTGTGGTGCTATTTTTGGAAAACTCTAAAAGCTTGTTTCCCATTTCCATTAAAAGATTTATTTCGCCACGCCCTGTGATAACCAAAGGTAATCCTGGAATTGCGAGGCACTTACGAGTTATCTGGCAAACTGTGTAGTTTTCACTCTCGACATAAGCAGCATCCGAATACACGACTGCCTCATGCGCGGTAAGTTTGACAAAGTAAGCGCTCATTTATCTGACTCCGGTGTATCCATTGTCATTTGTGCAAATGAAATTCCGGCAGGTGAACCAACGCTCAGTATCAGTCCACCAAGGGGAGTTGTTCCAAAGATTGCGAGCGTTGCTAAAGCTCCGTTTAATCCCAAGCCAACTGCCCCTAATGTTGCAAAGAATCCAGATAGAATCGGTAATAATTGTGGCATGATTAGTCCTTGATTAACGGGTTGACCCTATATTCTGATTGGCGGAAATGCGCACGTTGCGGTACGCGCGGCACAGGGAAAACGTATAGCTAGAAAATCGACCCACCCCTGCCCGTAATAATAGCCGCGTCATGGACTGAGCCGATCTCATATCGATATTTCACAAGCCTTCGCTCAGCTTCGAATAACCGCCGGTTGCGCTCTGCACTAAGATCAATCGCCGATAGGAACCTATTAATTCTCATAGCACCGGCCACAATTTCAGAAGAACCATAAGCTGGATTGCGGCAGATGCTAACCTCTACTAAATCGCAATTTGTAATAGACCGAGTGCGTGTTCCATTGAAATTTTGCCACTCGCAAACCGCAGAGCCAAATGAAATCGACAGGCCCGTCTTTGAGCGTTGGCGCACTGCTGCCATCGCTTCGTCTCCATCGATGCTGTCAGCAATCGTCGCGTCAATTCGTAAGCCCACTAGGTCTTCTACCAAGCATAGAGTCCCATTCGACTGCGATGCAATCACTGAGTCTGTGTCGTGTTCTAGGCATAACTTAACGGCTTTATTTGCAATAGATTTGGCGAACGCTCCGCTTCGGAATATCTCAACAAATGTGCTGCTACCTTTTGCGATGTGCGCTGGTTCATTCCACCTTAGCGCATAGCCAAGCACACGCCGTCCTGTGCGACTAAAACCTTCATCCATTAAAGATACCGCGCTGTTTAAGACTGGCATCAATGCGCGCCTTAGCCCGCGCTGCTGGCGTCTTTAGCCGCCGATCCCTCAAAACCTTTGCAATAGAGAATGGATCTGCTGGCAGCAGCTCTGTGCGACCGTTAACTTTCACGGCGCACAACTCGCTATTGATTTTCTCGCGTCGATCCATTTGAATTGGCCCTAACAGTTTCATGACTTTAGCTCCGTTGGAATGTCACTTGATTTTATGTATTTGTGACTTGCCGCAACACGCAACCACGCTGCGATCCGCACGCTATTATCGCCGAAAATGTTGGTTGCCTGCATTGGCGACAAATATGAAATCCAAGCAACGTCCAGAGCGTTCAATTCATTAGTGATTGCCAGCAGCGCCGCATGTGCGTTGTGCGCGGTAACAAAGGCCGCTGCAAGCGTTGCAACGGCTGATTGGTAGGCCGGACTCACGTCATCACAAATTGCCTTGGAAGCCTTGTAGCGCGCTTTGCATAGACGCTCTTCCGCAATAGCTTTTGCGTGACGCAAGTCGCGTCGTTCGTCTGCTATTACGCGCAATCTACTTTGCAAGCTATCTGGCGCTTCTTGATTAGCGCGGTTGGATTCGCCAAGCAATGCCGCAACTCGGTCGGTCAGTTCGGGCTTAGCTGAACCGCTGGACACCTTCGCTAGCAATGAATTCTCTTCAACGTCTAACTTCGATGATGTTTGGCGTAGCTTGCCGACCAGTTCGAACGCAGCCACGTATTCCGAATCAGCTTCTAGACTTCTAATCTTAATATGTTCCATAGGTTTTCTCATTTTCAAAATGTGTAAAATTATTGCGTCTACCGGTCCGCATAAGTGGCGCAGACTTAATGGCGGTGTTTAATTGCACAAAAATACCAGGCCCGACTGTGGCCAAGGATTGAAACGACGGCGCGGCAAGATCCGAATCCGATGCAAAAACTATGGTGTAAATGCCGCGATCAGCGCCGCGAAGCGTCAAAGCTGAAGAAAGCCGAACTGTGTCGATGCGCAATTCAAAAATATCATTGGGGGTTTCCAGACTGCTGGCAACAATCTCGCCAAAATTTAGACCGGCAGATACCGTGCGCATTGATGAATACGCCTTAACACGCGCAGCGGCTGCCGATGCACAAGTTCGACCGAGTAACACAGCCAAAAATATCAATCCAATTTCGTGCCAAGTTAGAGGCGTTGGAATGCCGCGCGTTGACGGCAGCAACCCGCCTAACCGCAGGAATCTTGCGGCGTCGCGGGCCGTGCCAAGCGGCAGTCGAAGTGTTGCGTCGATGATTGCGCATGCTTGTCGCGCACTCGCTAGCGGAAGGTTAGATTTGTTCATTAAGTTTACCTTTTGAATTTTTACCATTGTTGGGAATGACAGAATCGACCTCGGCACTTGTAGCGAGCGCGCGAGGGAACCAGCCAGCCAATTGGAGTTTGGGTGGCGATTTAAATGGTGTGGGATTGGTAGGGTGCAGCAATGACTGCGAAAACTGATTTGCTTGATTTTGAAAGCTAAGTTGTAACTTTCAGGTTTCAAAGCCTTACATATGCTAGCCCACCGGGCGCGCATTTGATGCGAACCAAGCTAATTAAACAATGATATCAATAACTTACAAATGGGTGTGAATTAAGACGAAATGTGGCAAAGTCTGGGTTCTCATAAAAATGCACCGAGTCCATGCGCGGTCGCACTCGACGTTTGGGCATATTCTTAATTTTCTTGTTGATTTTGACCATTACTTGATCAACCGGCTTTTCGTACCGAGCGGCACGTTCGACCGCATACTCGGCACGTTTTACGGGATTTCCGCTCACGCCAACCGGAATAACGCCGCTATCGGCAAGGCCAGCTGCTTTGCGGGCGGCACTGATTGGTTGCGAGCCGTCAATGCCTAATTCGGTAAGGAGTTTGCGAGCCGCAATTGACCCGGCTGAGAATGTTCGTGCAGGAAAATAATGGGTATAAGTATCAGGCATTATGATCTTTCAAAATTTGCGGTTTAATCGGACAGACAGGACAAATCCCTATCTCTCTGTCCTGTCTGTCCTTTTCTTTTTTACCATGTATTTACCGGACAGACAGGACAAATGCTTGGTTGGGGAATTGTCTGTCCGGCAGACTGACAATTTTCTACTAGTTCTTTAAATCCAAAGTTTATCAAAGTCAGACTGAGTTCCGCGTTTTAGCCATCCATCGTTGATCCAATATTCAACAGAACGTCTGAATGCCTTTGCATTTGTATCTACAGTTCCGTTCTTTTTGGAATTGAAGGTGCTTCGCAAAATATCTGACGTGATGAATTTAACCTCATTTTCTTCACCAAATGGTTGGAACCTTTCCGTTGTCATCAGAATTTTCGCCTGCATGACTTCGCGCAATATTGTAGCATTTCCAGACGGCCCGCGTTCACGTGGCCCATCATTAACGGATTCGTCAGCGATTATCTCATCCACAATGGCAGCGGTGACGTCACCCACCTCCGCAGATGTGTATTTGACTTTGCCAATATTACGCTGACCGGGGCCGCTGCGATTTTTGCCGACGTAAATGTTGAACCAGCCGCCATCGCCTTCGAGCAAAACTAACTCCAATGCTGCAACGGCTTCGAGCGTTTCGCCCTTGGTTGCCTTGTTGTTTTCGCGATTGGTATGATTGAGAACCGCAACCACTGCGCCAGTCTCCTCAGCCACTGCACGCAACGCATTCAAAGCAGGAGACGTAGTTTTATCTTCCAAAACAGAAACGCCACCAAGCGCGGCTCTTAGCGTGTCAATGACTATGAGAATTTGCCGTGTGGGATCAATAGCCTTGGCCTGTGCTATGACTTCCTTCATGATGCTTGCAGCCAATTGCGGTTTTGTGAGTGGCAATCCTTCAGGTAATTTCGCAATTTTAATTCGATCATTGGACATAGCTTCGAGGCGGTTGGCTACGTCACCGCCATCCTCAGCCGCAATAATCACAATGGTAGTTGGCTTCGTTTCGCGCCCTAGAAAAGCTTCACCAGAATCCAGCGCCTGTGCCAGTGCTAATGTAAGCGCCGTTTTTCCCGCTCCAGGTCGACCCCCAATAGCTATTAAAGTTCCAGTTCGAATAAGCCCTTTAATCATGGCGTCTGATGAGGATGACTCCTGCGATTTGAACTCCAAAAAAGACAATAGTTGAATGCCCCTTGGATTTGATTGATTGTCATTGGCAGGGACTTGCCTAGGACGTGCATTGATCGCGTCCAGTTCGCCGATTGCCGTTGTATGGGCAAAAACCAAATCCCGCATAAGCTTCATCGTTGCCGAATTTACTTCCTCAAACGGGGACTCTGCGCAGTCATCAATTCCGATGGGCATTAAATTTTTCGGGTTCACCCAATTCAGTGGCGATGCTTCAAGCGGCTTTGTGATTTTTTTGGTCATGCAAATCTTCATCCAATTGTAAAAGGGCTGTTGAAATAATTTTGTTGCGGAATTCGGGCGACAGGCTGGCCGTCTCGCTGCCGTATTTGCCTGATGGTGCATACACGCGATATTTGCCGTCCGGCGCTTCCACGATGGTAAAGTCGTAAATAACGATTCCATCCATCGGTTCGACGTTAAATTTAGCCCTCGGCACGAAGCCGCGAGGCGAAGCTGGCAAATTGCTTTGCCTAAAATTTAGAATCTTCATGATGTGCTTTCGTGTTGTAATCGCCCCGCAAAATGCCGATAGCTGGCAACTCAGGCGGCTTGGCGTTCTTGCTTCAGCGGCGGCAATTTGAATTTGCGCCCGCTGTGCTCACGTGCTTCGACACGAGCGTTTATCCACTCGACAACTTCGCCATAAACAAATGCAACCCGCCTTTCACCCATGTTTACGGCTTCAGGAAATTGTCCGCGAAATCGAAATTTGTTAATTGCAGTGCGTGAAAGGCTTGTCATTTCGCAGACCTTTGTAAGCGAAATTAGAAACCGCTCATTTTGGTTTGCGTGGTTGGTGTTATCGTTTGCATGGTTCATGTTTGGTGACTCCCGTTGTGTTGAACGGTTGCCATTTATGATTTTTTATTGATTTTTTTCAAAGCAAAGTAATAACATTATTCTGCGGTGAACTCTCTGACGGCTTCGTCATGACGCCGCGTCGCCTCATCGTAAACCTTTTTGGCCCTCCGAATTTGTGATTCAGAATAACCATATTTTGCCGATAGATGAACCAAGATGGTTTCCCAGGTTTTTCCGTCATCAAGCATTAAGTTAAATTTGTCGCCGATCTCTAGCCAATGCTTTGGATTGGTTTTCGGGCGACCTTTTTTGCGTGCTGAAGGCAATAGAAAATCAGCTGCCAGCTTTTGAACCGATAGGCTTGCACCGGCTCGCAATTGTTCACAAATCGCCGTTAAGGCGTCTGCTTTGCGACCTTCATTGATCATACATTCAATCGCGAACGCTTTGGCGTCAAAAGTGAATCTAAGTTCAGCCATTTGCAACACCGCCGCAATAATCTGCCCAAGCGGCCATAAGTTCCGAACGTTTTTTGAACGGGTCGCCGCGCCTGTAAGCCTGTTCTGTTTTGTTACCAATGGAATGCGCCAAAGCGGCTTCAGCAATTTCGCGCGGCGTGTTTGTTTCATTGCCACACCAATCACGAAATGCTGATCGAAAGCCGTGAACTGTGTATTGACCAGCGCCAGCTGTTTGAAGCGCCTTTGCCAGCGTCATATCCGACAGGGGCTTTACAAACTTCATGCCGGGGAAAATCAAATCAGAAACACGCATTTGCTTTGTAAGTCGCAATACATCTAAAGCGGCTGGCGAAAGCGGAACGGAATGTTCAACGCCAGACTTCATTCGGGCGGCTGGTATTGTCCACACGTCGCCTTCGATCTCTGACCACTTCGCGCCACGGACTTCGCCGCTTCTAGCAGCTGTAAAAATCACAAAGCGCAAAGCTAACGCGCCCATGCCACCAGATTTATCTAACGCGGGCAGGAATGCGGGTATTTCTTTATAAGGCATAGCGGCATGATGATTTATTGAACGCGCTACAGGCTTCAGGACTTGCTCTAAGTGTCCTTCCCATTCGGCGGGATTGTCACCGGTTCGCAAGCCAAGCGCTTTTGCGTAATCCAAAATCTGTTTTAATCGAACCCGTAACTTGGTGGCGGTTTCCGGTTTTGTTTGCCAGATCACTTTTAAGCAATCCACTACGTCAACGGTTTTGACTTTATCAATTGCGATTCCCCGCAAAGGCGCTGCATGAACTGAAAGCGTGTTTCGCCATCCGGCTTCAGTTTTTTGACCGCGCCATGATGATTTATTCGCTTCAATATATTCGTCGGCTAAATCACCAAACTTTCGCACTGATGCAAGTAAAGCCCGTTCTGATTCCCTATCAGCCGTCGCCTTACGTTCCGGCAATTCAAGAAACGGGTCACCACCGGCTCTTAGGATGCGCCGAATATTGTACGCTTTATCACGTGCCAGTGCTAATGAAACTTGACCGCCGCTAGCGCCAAATACGCCTAGGCCCATTTCGCGCCGCTTGCCCGAACGAATAAAAATGAATACCCAATACTTGTTGCCAGTTTTTGAGGTATGAAGCCAAAGCCCATTGCCATCACTTAGCTTTGGCCTTGATGACGCCTTGATTTCTGCAACCGTTAGCAGATTTTGCCCCATATCTTTCCTAACGCCTTTCCTAATCTATTTGGTTGCCAACAAAGCCGCCAATGTTAGAATGTTGGCTAAATTAGGAAAAATATTAGGAAAAATCAAGGTCAGTGTGCGTTATGTTCAATAAAATCAATGGCTTGAATTATGCCCGGGGAGCCATTCTTTTTCCACAAAACATAGATATTATAACTGCAATCTCGCAGCGGTTGCCAAACTCCTTCCATGACAGAAATCAAAAAAGCGCGCGTATTAAAGTTATTTGGCAAGGAAATACCTATACCAGCGTCACGTCTTGGCCGGATCATTCTCGGCTGTTTGCTTGTTTTAATGGGTACGCTTGGTTTTCTGCCGATTCTTGGTTTTTGGATGGTACCGGTGGGTTTACTGATTTTATCACAGGATTTAGCAATTGTGCGCCGTTGGCGCCGACGATTTTCAGTTTGGTATGCGAAAAGACAAAAGAATAGACCGGCTAATTAAGTTTGCGTATCGAACGACAGGCGACTTGCACTTAATCCCAGCTTGACCGGCCAATGTCGATTGCCTAAAGCGCGAGGGACCAGCTGGTTATGAGGCCTCGTGGCGGAGTGGTTACGTAGAGGATTGCAAATCCTCGTACGGGGGTTCGATTCCCTCCGAGGCCTCCAATTTCCGGTAATATTGGCTCATCAGGGTATTTAACGCTTGGTAGGCTTTGGTGAATTGGGGAAGTGGCGCGTGGAAACATTATCAGATTTGTCTCCTGTGGATTTCGAGCAGTTGCGCCGCAACATGGTTGATAGTCAAATCCGCCCCAACGACGTGACAGACCTGCGATTGCTCGAAGCTATATTGAGCGTGCCACGCGAATTATTCGTTCCATTACCCCGCCAAGCACTAGCCTACACGGATGAAGACGTTGAAATTACGTGTGGCGACATCAAGCGCTATGTAATGAAGCCGGTACCTTTAACACGGATGATCCAGCTGGCCGATGTGCGCCCGGGTGATGTTGTTTTAGAAGTTGGTGCGGGCACTGCATACGCTTCAGCCATAATGTCCAAAGTGGCCTTAAAGGTTACTGCTTTGGACGATCATGCGGGCATAATTGACTTGGCTAAAGCGGCACTTAGCTCTGCAGGCTGTGACAATGTTGTCACGATTACTGGGCAGATTGCCGCCGGTTATGCTTCCAATGCACCATATGATGTTATTTTCGTTAACGGGGCAGTTGACGAATTGCCTGCCGCACTGTTTGGTCAACTCAAGGAAAATGGACGTCTTGTGGTAGTTGAGGGCCATGGCAACGCGGGGGTTGCCAAGCTTTATACAAAGCGTGACGGGCATGTTGCAGGCCGAAGGGCTTTCAACGCAGCCGTCAAGCCACTGCCCGGCGTTCGCAAGGAGCCAGGGTTCATTTTCTGAGTTAACGACGTAACGCCCTGGATCATTCCGGTGCCCCTGAAACGAACGGCTCAAAAAATGAATCGCCTTCCAAAATTTTCCCGCGTGATTGCTAATGCGACGGTTTTCACTTCGCTCATGTTGGGCACAGCGCCTGCTGAAACAATTTTTGATGCTATGGCATCAGCCTATAACAACAACGCGTCTTTGAATGCCTCACGTGCCGGCACCCGGGCAACCGACGAAAATGTACCAATTGCAAAATCAGCGATGCGGCCACAAGTTTCCGCGGATATTGGTGCTGCAATTTCGTCGGGTAGTAAGTCTGGCGAAATACAAAGCGGGTCCTTTGGAATTCAAATTGACCAAACAATTTTTGATGGATTTCAAACGAAAAACAATGTGATGGCTGCAGAATCGCAGGTGCGCGCATCGCAGTTAAATTTGAAAAACGAGACGCAGAATACGCTGTTTGATGCAGCTTCAGCGTTTATGGATGTTTTGAGAGACCGGCAAATTGCTGCGCAGCGCTCAAAAAATATGGCATTTCTAGACGAGCAAGTGCGTTCTGCCAAAGCTCGGTTCCAAGTTGGCGAGGGCACCCGCACTGATGTTGCGCAGGCACAAGCGCAACGAGCTGGAGCAATGGCAGCATTGACGGCTTCCAAGGCCAACGTAAAATCGAGCGAGGCTGTTTATTTGCGCGTTACCGGTATGGAACCGGGAAAACTGACCGCTGCCAAAGCGGCGCTAAAATCAATGCCAAAAAGCATCGCAACCGCCTATGCTTTGGCGGAAAGCAATCACCCTGCCATTGGTGCAAGTAAATTTACTGTTGACGCCCGCGGCTTTAATTTGAAAGCAACGGAAGGCCAGCTTTTACCGTCATTGTCAGGCCGTGCCCGGGTTGAAAGTTCGTCTAGAGATTCCAGCTTAAGTGGCTACAGCAATGATAGTTCTGCGTCGATTTCAGCACAGCTACGCATTCCAATCTACCAAGGCGGGCGCGTTGCTGCACAGGTGCGCCAAGGCAAGGAACAATTAGCGCAGGCGCGCAATCAGGTCGACGCAACGAAAGACAGCGTGCGTGCCGCTGTCGCATCCGCTTGGACATCTTATGAGGCGGCCAATGGCTCGTTAATAGCAAGCCGCGAGCAAATTGAAGCTGCGCAGGTTGCACTCAGCGGCCTAATTGCTGAGCGTGATGTTGGCCAACGCACCAACTTAGATGTGCTGAATGGCCAAAGTTCACTGGTTAGTGCGCAAATCGACCAGATCAACGCTCAGCGTAACGTGGTTGTTGCCAGTTATGCGGTTTTGTCTG
Source organism: Limoniibacter sp. (assembly GCA_031422195.1). Lineage (GTDB taxonomy): Bacteria > Pseudomonadota > Alphaproteobacteria > Rhizobiales > Rhizobiaceae > JALOTE01. The sequence goes on from JANOPZ010000036.1 coordinate 19,539, forward strand.
CTACCGGTTCACTAACGCCGGAAAAAATCGGATTGAATGTTGCAGCCTACGATCCGGATGACAACTTCCAAGCCGTCAAAGATAAATGGCATGGCTTGCGCACTGTCGATGGACGCTAGTTGCGCCGCTCTCATTGAATAAAAATTGCGGGATGAATTGCGGGATATTAACTGTGCGGAACAGCGCAGCCGCAGTCCCCGCGTTTTCTGTTTTAAGCAGATCGCGCGTATAATACGGCGAATCAAATAAAGTGACTGTTTTTTTGAATTGTGAGTTTTAGAATGAACGCATTTGGAAACCCGATTGGCTCCTCCGGCGGTGTGCAACGCGAGCAGACGATGGAAGAGATTTTAGCGTCCATTCGCAAAATCATTGAAAGCAATGAGGCCATTACCAGCCCTTTGGTTGCTGATTTCGACGAGCCTGCTTTCGCCGAAGTTAATCTTGAAGACGCCAACCTTGAAGATGCCAATCTTGCGGATGTATTTGAGCCTGCCCAAACGCCGTTACCGGTTCCTCATCAAATTAATGTGCCTTTGACAATGGCACCAGCAATACAGCCTGTGGAAACTCAGGTTCCGTCTTTGCAATCCGAAATGGCGCGGCTGGTTTCGCAATCACCCGAGCGCCGCGTTGCAGCTGCATTTGATGATTTGAATTCAGCGTTTCTGAAATCCAAACAAATGCCCATGGAAGATATCGCCGAAGCCATGTTGCGTCCCATGTTGAAAGATTGGCTGGATAATAATTTGCCAAATCTGGTGGAGCGCTTGGTGCGCGAAGAGATATCGCGCATTGCGCGCGGGGATATTTAAGGCCAACCGTGGTCGGGCAATGATGAAATTGGTTTTTTCTAAGTTCAAGAAATAGGCCACGTTACACCTTTCCGTTGACTTGAGCATTCCGGTTAGGCTTTAGACAGTGCAAATTACTTTGTGACGGTCGCCCGAAATGCTTGATAAATCTTATGAACCTAGCTCGGTTGAACCGCGCATCGCCAAAACTTGGGATCACGCAAATGCGTTTGCCGCAGGCGCGGGCGCTGAGCCGGGCGCTGAGGCCTATTCGATCGTCATCCCGCCGCCGAATGTGACTGGCTCGTTGCATATGGGCCATGCGCTCAACAACACATTGCAGGATATTTTGGTACGTTTTGAACGCATGCGCGGCAAGAATGTGCTGTGGCAGGCGGGCACTGACCATGCGGGTATCGCCACGCAAATGGTGGTGGAGCGCCAGCTTGCCGCCAGTGGCACCAATGAGACCCGCCGCACCATGGGCCGCGAGAAATTCACGCAGAAAATCTGGGATTGGAAGGCTGAATCCGGCGGCACCATTGTCAATCAATTGAAACGCCTTGGCGCGTCATGCGATTGGTCGCGGCTGAAGTTTACGATGGGGGAGGCTGGAAAATCAGATGACCAGATGGTTCGTGCGGTCACCGAAGTTTTCGTGCAGCTTTACAACGAAGGCTTGATCTATCGCGGCAAGCGTTTGGTCAACTGGGACCCGAAATTTGAAACCGCGATCTCGGATTTGGAAGTCGAGAATATCGAAGTTGACGGCCATATGTGGCACTTCAAATATCCGCTGGCGGGCGGCGAGACCTATGAATATGTCGAGAAAGACGCGGACGGAAACATAACCCTGCGCGAAACCCGCGATTATATTTCCATTGCCACAACACGGCCAGAAACCATGCTGGGTGATGGCGCGGTGGCGGTGCACATTGATGATGCGCGTTATGCGCCGATTGTTGGCAAGCTTTGCGAAATTCCGGTCGGGCCAAAAGAGCATCGGCGCCTGATCCCGATTATCACCGATGAATACCCGGATATGAACTTCGGTTCTGGCGCGGTTAAAATCACCGGCGCGCATGATTTCAACGATTATCAGGTGGCTAAGCGCAACAACATCCCGATGTACCGGCTGATGGACACCAAGGGGTGTATGCGGGCCGATGGGCAAGAGTATTCCGAAGAAGCGAAACGAATTTCTTTACTTGGCTCAAACGGCGGCACGCCGGATGAAACGATGATCGATGCGATCAACATTGTGCCGGATGAGTATCGCAGCATTGATCGATTCGAGGCCCGTGCCCGCGTTGTCGCAGACATTAATGCCGATGGCTTGATGATCAAGGTCGAAGATAAAAAAGTGATGCAGCCGTTTGGTGACCGCTCCCGCGTTGTCATTGAGCCGATGCTGACCGACCAATGGTTCTGCGATGCCGAAACCTTGGCCAAACCTGCGATTGAGGCCGTAAAATCCGGACGCACCAAATTCGTGCCTGAGAATTGGGATAAAACCTATTTCCAATGGATGGAGAATATCCAGCCATGGTGCATTTCGCGGCAATTGTGGTGGGGGCATCAGATACCCGCATGGTTTGGGCCGCCGTCGGCAAATTGTGCCGCCATAAATCTTGTCAGAGCAGTGGGTTCATTGCCGAGGTCAGAATTTAACGAGGCAATATTTGTAGCGATCAATGAACACCAGGCTCAGATGATTGCAGAAAAAACTTACGGCGAAAAAATTAGGTTTGCTAAAGATAAATTTGAAGCCGCCGATTTATCCCTTCGCACAGGAATTCCTCACATCTATCGTGACGAAGACGTGCTAGACACGTGGTTCTCATCCGCCCTCTGGCCGTTCTCCACACTAGGCTGGCCGGATAAAACGCCGGAGATCGGCACCTATTACCAGACCGATGTTCTGGTCACCGGCTTCGACATTATCTTCTTCTGGATTGCCCGCATGATGATGATGGGTCTGCACTTTATGAAGGATGCGGATGGCAACCCCGTTGCGCCATTCCATACTGTCTATGTCCATGCTTTGGTGCGCGATAAAGACGGGCAGAAAATGTCGAAATCCAAGGGCAATGTCATTGACCCGCTGGATTTGATTGATGAGTTTGGCGCCGACGCGCTGCGCTTTACCATGGCGATCATGGCGGCGCAGGGCAGGGACGTGAAGCTCGATCCCACGCGCATTGCCGGTTACCGCAATTTTGGTTCTAAAATCTGGAATGCAACCCGCTTTGCCGAAATGAACGGCGCGCTCGATGTCAGCCAGCGTCAGGCTGGTTTTACGCCAGAAGCCGCCACGCTCACCGTCAACCGCTGGGTGCTGACAGAGCTGTCAGCGGCAACCGCTGAAATCACCAAACAAATCGAAGCCTATCGGTTTAACGACGCATCGGCTGCCGCCTACCGCTTTGTGTGGAACGTGGTGTGCGACTGGTATCTGGAGCTTTTGAAGCCCGTATTCTTTGGCGATGACGAAACGCAAAAAGCGGAATGCCGTGCTTGCTTGGCGCATGTTCTCGACAACATTTATGCGCTGCTGCACCCGTTTATGCCGTTTATGACGGAGGAACTTTGGGCGGAAACCTCTCAAGCGCGCGAGAAGCTGTTGGTGCACTCGACTTGGCCAACGCAAACCTTTGCGGATGAAAAAGCGGCTGCTGAAATCAACTGGCTGATTGAAATTGTGACGGCTATCCGTTCCACCCGCGCAGAGATGAATGTCGCTCCTGCCAACACCGCTGATCTGGTTGTTGTGGGCGGCGATGCGCAAATACAAAGCTGGGCAAAATCGCATGAAAGCGCATTCGGCAAACTCGCTCGTGTTGCCAAAGTTGTGTTTGCCGATGAGCCGCCAAAAGCCTCTGCGCAGATCGTCGCAGGCGGGGCGACTTTGTGTTTGCCGCTTGGCCAATTGATCGATTTTGTCGCTGAAAAAGCCCGTATCGAAAAGGCGCTTGGCAAGATCGAGGCCGATGCCACCAAGATTGAAGGCAAGCTCGGTAATGCCGCCTTTGTGGCCAATGCCAGAGAAGATGTGGTTGCTGCGGAACGCGCGCGTTTGGCAGAATTATTGGAGCAAAAAGCACAAACTGAGGCTGCTTTGACGCGAATCGTGCAAGCGGCAAGTTGAATAATTGCGCATTTTTGAAATTCTACGCTCGTTTTATGTACAAATGCCGTTGCGGCAGAAAAATTTGCGTCTGAATTGTGGCGGGAATGCAACATGGTTTAGATTCAGTTAACTGTGATATTTTACCAAATAATATCAATGATTTAAGGACCATGATTGCAGCTTCTAAAAGCCGGCTGTCCGTATTTCGCCAGATTTGCCTGAAAATGTCTGAATTTCGCAGGCCAAAGCTGTCGCCTGCCTTACCAAAGCGTAAGAAGTTGGTTGAACTAACGCTGGAGTTGAATACACATAGGACAACTCTCTGGGAGATAATGTCCAAATGACACGCAACGTTTTGAAAATTTCAGTTTCTGTGCTGGCACTTAGCGCAATGGTAGGTTCTGCAATGGCCGGTGGTTATGGTCGTGGCTCTGCGAACCTTGATCCACTGCTTGGCGATAATACGACATTTACCGGTTCGGGCACTTACGTTGCTCCTACCCGTAAATACACATCGGTAAATGGCGTGGCTACAACCGGCGCGGGCACAAAAGACTTTGCAGCTGACTATTTCTCTGTCGGCGCCACAGCGTCTTTTAAGTTCAATGATGCCATGCGCTGTGCGGCCAGTTTTGCACAGCCATTCGGGGCAGACTCGGATTATGGCAGTGCGCAGATTGTCAACGGGCTTGGGTCAACCACTGCCGCCAGTCTTGAAACAACAGAACTCGGCGCAACATGTTCTTACGGCATGACTGCCGGGCCAGGAACTGCTTTTGTCATCGGCGGTATTTTTTCGCAGTCAGCCTCGTACACGGAAACAAAAGGCACGATCATCGGCGGTAACCTGGTGGATGGTATCGCCGGCATTGCGCTTGATCACGCTGCATTGGGTTTTAGAATGGGGCTTGGCTATGCCATTCCTGAAGTGGCGTTAAAAGCCAGCTTGGTCTACCGTTCAGCGGTAACCCATAACTTTACCGGCGTTCAGTTCTTGAGCGGTACTGCCGCAACGGGTGCGGTTTTGGGTAATGCGGGTTTGACGCCCGGGCAATTTGCTGCCTTAGCCGGTGGTAATGCGCAGCAAAAAGCTACTTTCGCGGCTTTGAATAATGCAATTACCGGGTTGACCGGTAATTATAACACTTACGCAAACGCCATTACGCCGCAAAGTGTGAAATTTGCTTTCCAGACCGGTATTGCAGAAGGCACTTTGATGTTCGGTTCACTTGAGTGGACCGATTGGAGTGTGTTGCAGCAGGTCAAGGTTTTGGGTGCTGGTTCTGGCACTGCAGCAGCTGCTGCGGGCTTCAATGGCACACCCACTCCGGGCGCACCAACCATCGACGCTTTTTTCAAAGACGGCTGGACCGCAAACTTGGGCTTTGGGCGTAAGTTCACAGAGCAATTGTCGGGTGCCGTCAGCTACACATGGGATCAAGGCGTTTCGACTGGCCGTAGCGGGTTTGGTACGACCCATACATTCTCACTTGGCGCCATTTATAACGTGAACGAGAACACCACCTTACGCGGCGGTTTGGCATACACAGTCTTGGGCGCAGCAACCGAACTCACTTCAGCTGGCAAAACTGTGGTCTATGGCCAAAGCAGTGCGGTTGCTGGCGGCGTGTCATTTACCGGAAAATTCTAAAACACTATTTGATCGATCTTTGAGGAGCCCGCTTCGGCGGGCTTTTTCTTTTGTATTGGTTCCGTGCATCCGACTAAAAACTTCTCCTCAGCTGTATGCAAAACTGAATTCGTTGCTGAATCGCAACAGTCTTTGAACCCTTTGCCGTCTAAGGTGTTTCTGCGGTAGGCGTTTTTAGCTTTGCCACAAACTCTGCCACATTCGGGCGCAAGCGGTGACCATCCCGGCGCGTGGCTGTGCGCTGTTAAATCCCGGGAGTGAGTATCATGAACGCAAAACCAATCGATAAGTCAAAACTGCCAAGCCGCCACACAACAGTTGGACCGGCACGCGCGCCTCACCGTTCCTATTTATACGCCATGGGCCTGTCTGCAGCTGAGATAGCGCAACCTTTGGTCGGCGTTGCTTCATGTTGGAATGAGGCTGCACCGTGCAATATTTCGCTCATGCGGCAGGCGCAAGTTGTCAAAAAAGGGGTTGCTGCAGCGAACGGCACGCCGCGCGAGTTTTGTACCATTACTGTAACCGACGGTATTGCTATGGGCCATCAAGGCATGAAGTCGTCTCTGGCTTCGCGCGATGTGATCACAGATTCCGTTGAACTTACGATGCGCGGGCATTGTTATGATGCTTTGATTGGCCTTGCAGGCTGCGATAAATCCCTTCCGGGTATGATGATGGCGATGGTTCGCCTTAATGTGCCGTCGATTTTCATCTATGGCGGCTCGATTTTGCCCGGCACTTTCCGTGGCCGCCAAATCACCGTGCAAGATGTATTTGAGGCCGTTGGCCAGCACTCTGTCGGCAATATGAGCGACGAAGATTTGCTGGAAATAGAAATGGCAGCTTGCCCCTCGGCTGGTTCGTGTGGCGCTCAGTTTACGGCCAACACGATGGCTACGGTGGCTGAGGCAATTGGCTTGTCATTGCCCTATTCGTGCGGTGCGCCAGCGCCCTATGAAATGCGCGATAGGTTCAATTATGCGGCCGGCGAAAAAATCATGGAATTGATCGCCAAGAATATTCGCCCGCGCGATATTGTCACGCGCAAAGCGCTTGAAAATGCAGCAACCGTTGTGTCTGCCTCTGGCGGGTCCACCAATGCCGCTCTGCATTTGCCGGCAATCGCCCATGAGTGCGGTATAAAATTTGATTTGTTTGATGTGGCTGAGATTTTTAAGAAAACACCTTACATCGCGGACCTAAAGCCGGGCGGCAAATATGTTGCTAAAGACATGTTTGAAGCAGGCGGCATTCCTCTGTTGATGAAAACACTGCTGGATCATGGTTATTTGCATGGCGACTGTATGACGGTAACCGGCCGCACGATTGCTGAAAATCTTGCTACCGTAAAATGGAACCCGGATCAGGACGTGGTGTATCCAGCTGACAAACCGATTACTGTCACAGGCGGC
>JANOPZ010000037.1:0-8636 GCA_031422195.1 Limoniibacter sp.
GAACATCGACGTTGTGCCATGTGGAATCACTGCGCGGCAAAATTCAGTCACTGTCACCATGCCGCTTTCAACGTGCATATGGGCATCGCACAGCCCGGGCACGAGATAGCGGCCTTCGGCCTCAACAATTTCAGTATCCGAACCGATGCAATGGCTGGCATCCGGCCCGCAATAGGCAAACCGGCCCGCGACAATGGCAATATCAGTGTTTGGAATAATCTCGCCGGAATGGACATTCACCCAGCGACCTTGTTTGATCACCATGTCCGCCGGTTTGCGGCCTGTGGCAACATCAACGAGCAATGCAGCGCTTTGGATCCAAGGAGAAAAAGGTGATGTTTTAGGGGCCAATTTAGAAACCTTTAGGGTGAAAATTAAAGTCGAACACAGGAAAACAACCTCATAGATGGCCTAAGCTGTGGCCAATCGGTTTTTGTGCTCAAAAACAATATGCCGTGGCTTGCAAACCATTTTGCGACCAGAAAAGCACCGATCGCGCCGAACGCCAAACCAGCAACCACGTCGCTTGGGTGATGAGCTCCAACGCCAACCCGGCTAAATCCAACCAACACCGCAAAAACAGCAAACGCCGCGCGATATTTTGGCATTAAAAACGCCATTACCACTGCAAACGCACCAATTGTTGTTGAGTGCCCGGAAGGAAAACTCGCAAAAGCGGCATCTGTGTTCAAGTGCTGAAAATCATAAAGACCAAATTCCTCAATCTGTGAAGGGCGCGGGCGGCCGATAATGCGTTTCAAGATCGTTGCCGCTAAACCTGGAAGGCCCACGCCCGCCAAAATGTAACTGAGCCATAGATTCCAGCGATAAAGCTGGAACAGTTTTAGTTTGGGCAGCGAGCCCGTGTTCAAAAACAACAGTGCCAACAAAATAACGGCGCTCGGGACCAGTATCCAGTCAGATTTTCCAAACCGCGTTAGAAAAGATGAAAAATCCACAATAGTTTCATGAAAATTTGCGCGCTGTATTGCAACGGGCCGATCAAGCAAGGCAAAACAGCAAATGGTGATGGCTGTAATGACGAGAACAATTTCTAAAATTGGCTTCCAATTTATCTTTGCATTGGTTCCAATGCGGTTTTGCCGCGCTTTAATCATTGCCAGATTGGCCGTAATCGTCGCGCGGGGTCGCAATAAAGCCGGAGTGTGGCTGGACTTCATCGTTTTCAACATGCTGTTTTTCCTATCGACATTGCAAACTTTTCGCAACTTGGCATCCGGTCGCTTTTCTTATTATTGACCAATTCAAAGTGTTGCTTACCGCTTGCCGATTGGCTAGGTCAGTGCGACGTGCCCCCTTGGCGAAATCGGTAGACGCAAGGGACTTAAAATCCCTCGGCCGCAAGGCCATGCCGGTTCAATTCCGGCAGGGGGCACCACGTTTCCGGAGTTTTTGGAATTGCCAGATAGTAAAAGCACTTTGATTGGCGGCGTTGACCAAACTCGGATTGAAGCACTTTACCAAACAGAATCAATGATATTCGCAAACGCGCGGCCTAAAAGTGCCAAAGCTAAAAATATGGTCGGCTTTTTGGATGGTGTGCCTTTGCATTGGATGCAAGATTGGCCAATGCCGTTTCCGTTTCTGGTTCAAAATGCTAAAGGCGCTTCGATAACTGATATTGATGGCAATACTCTCGATGACTTTTGCTTGGGCGATACCGGTTCTATGTTTGGTCATTCGCCGAGGCCAGTTGCGAAAGCGATAAAGCGCCAGTCGACGCGCGGCTTAACCTATATGCTGCCTGATGAAAACGCAGCTAAAGTTGGCGTTTTGTTGAAGACCATGTTTGGCTTGCCGTTTTGGCAGATCGCAACCACGGCAACAGATGCCAATCGTTTTGCCTTGCGCGTTGCGCGCGCTGCAACAAACCGCTCTAAAATATTGGTTTTCAACGGGTGTTATCACGGTACCGTCGATGAAACATTTGTGCGATTGACAAATGGCCAGCCTACCAATCGCCACGGCATGGTCGGTGAATGGCGCGATTTGACGAGCCATACCAAAGTGGTTGAGTTCAATGATCTGGTGGCGCTTGAGGCTGCCTTAAAAGACCAAGACGTAGCCTGTGTGATAACAGAGCCAGTAATGACCAATTCTTGCATGGTTTTGCCTGATGCTGGTTTCCACGCTGGCCTTCGCGCGCTGACCCGCAAATATGGCACTTTGTTATTGATTGACGAAACCCACACGATTTCCACGGGCCTTGGTGGCTATGGCAAAGTGAACGGCCTTGACCCGGACTTGTTCGTGCTTGGTAAACCCATCGCGGGCGGCCTACCCGCAGCCATTTGGGGCATGAGCGCTGATGTTGCAGCGGCCTTTCATCAATCTGAGGAAACCCGCGCGTCGGGCCATTCAGGCATGGGCACAACGCTTTCCGCCAACCCCTTACAGTTTGCAGCCATGCGCGCCACGCTTGAACATGTGATGACTGCCAAGAACTACGCTCACATGGAAAAGCTTGCGGTGCGTTTGGCAGCTGGCTTGGATAAAGTGATCACGACCGCAAAATTGCCGTGGCATGTTTTGCGAGTTGGCGCGCGCGTTGAATTTATTTGTGCGCCGGGGCCCTTGAAAAATGGCACCGAAGCCGAATTGGCGCACGCTCCTGCGCTTGAGCGCGCCATACAGCTTGCAATGGTCAACCGCGGCGTTCTGATTGCGCCATTTCACAATATGATGCTGGTTTCGCCCGTTACAAAACGCAAACAGATTGATCGTCTTGTTGCTGTGTTTAGCGATATCACCCAACAGCTTACGGCCCAATAATATGTCTCATTCACCGACCGGCTCTCATTTTTCTGAGGCAAACGCCTTCCTCGAAGCGCATCCAGACATTGAAGCCTTTGATATTGTGCTTACCGATGTGAACGGTATCGGACGCGGAAAAATCATCCGCCGCCATGAACTTGAGGCATTGTATAAATCGGGACGCAACTTGCCGACATCGATTCTCGGCCTCGATATTACCGGTGAAGATGTTCACGAAACTGGTCTTGTCTGGGATACTGGCGATGGCGATATGATTGGCTGGCCAATTCCCGGCACGTTAAAACCGCTTTTCGGCACATCACCCGCGCGCGGCCAGGTGCTGATGAGCATGTTTGACCGCCAAGGTTTGCCAATGGCAGCTGACCCGCGTTTGGGTTTGAAACGTCAAGTGGATGCGCTGGCCGCTCAAGGTCTTTATCCTGCCGGCGCATTCGAGCTCGAGTTTTTCCTTCTCGCCAATGACCGCGATTCCAACGGTAAGGTGCAGCCTGCCCGGGCCGTTTTGGACAACCGTAAAAGCCACAAGACCGAAGTTTACAGCGTTGACTACTTGCACGGCATGGAACCTTTGTTCTCGGATATCTATGCTGCCGCTAAAGCGCAAAATTTGCCCGCTGAAACCCTGATTTCGGAATTTGCACCCGGTCAGTTTGAGTTGACGCTCAATTACCGCAAAGATGTCATCCAAGCCGCAGATGATTTGATTATGCTCAAACGCGTTGTGCGCATGGCGGCGCGCAAGCATGGCGTTACAGCGTGCTTTATGGCCAAACCGATTGCTGATTATGCAGGTTCCGGTATGCATTTTCATGTGTCACTGCAAGATGAAAGTGGCTCAAATATCTTTGCACCGACCGGCCAAAGCCACCAACCAAAACTGCTGCATGCTATTGGCGGTATGGCGGCAACCATGAGCGATTCTATGTTGGTTTTTGCGCCGCACGCCAATTCATGGCGCCGTTTTGTATCGGCGTCTTATGCGCCAATAGCGGCAACGTGGGGCGTAAACAACCGCTCGGTTGCGCTTCGCGTTCCGGCCGGCAACCCCAAAGCGACCCGTATCGAGCACCGCACTTCAGGTGTGGACGCCAACCCTTATTTGGTGGCAACCGCAGTTTTGGCAGCACTTCGTAAAGGGCTTACCGAACAGCTTGACCCTGGCCCAGAAGTGACCGGCAATGGCTATGCTGATAAAGCTACACCCTCAAACCTGCCGCGCGATTGGCGTATGGCAATTGAAGTCGCGCAAAATTCGGTATTCCTGAAAGACGCGCTTGGAGAAGGGCTCCACCGAACGTTCATTGCCATTAAACAGGCCGAATATTTGCGTGTTGCCCGCACCATTGCCGACGTGGATTTTGATCTTTATTTGCACGAAGTTTGAACTTGGAAGCATTGAAACTTGGAAGCATTAAAACTATGACCCAAATCATTACCGCAGGTATGCTCGTTATCGGCGACGAAATTCTGTCTGGCCGCACCAAAGACAAAAACATCGGGCATTTGGCCGACATTATGACGGCGATTGGCATTGATCTGAAAGAAGTGCGTGTTGTGTCTGATGAGACCAGCGCAATTGTTGAAGCGGTAAATGCCCTGCGCGCGCGATATACGTATGTGTTTACCACCGGCGGCATTGGCCCGACGCATGATGATATAACGTCAGACTCGATTTCTGCGGCGTTTGGCGTGCCGTGTTTGCATGATGAAGCGGCGATGAATTTGCTGCGCGAGACCTATGCCGCGCGAGGCCTTGAGTTCACCGAAGCCCGCCAGCGTATGGCGCGCATGCCCCAAGGCGCAACACATATCACGAATTCCATTTCCACTGCGCCCGGTTTTGTAATTGGAAATGTGCATGTTATGGCCGGTGTGCCTTCGATATTTCAGGCGATGCTCGACAATGTTGTACCAACTCTGAAAACCGGCACTGTCCTTCTATCGGCTATTGTGCATTGTCCGCTTGGGGAAGGCACAATCGGCACGCCGTTGGGCAATATCCAAAAGGCCAACCCTGATACGATTATTGGATCATATCCAAAACATTTAGATGGCACTTACTGGACAGAGCTGGTTGTCCGCGCGCGTGATGCGGATCGACTTGAAACTGTGCGCGCAGGAATTGAAGCAATGGTGCTTGGGCTTATGCCGAAGACTTGATTCAATCCTTGATTTAGGTTTAAGGCCTCATCGCAACCCAATATCATTGAAGGCGTTGCGTTATGTCTCTTCCTGAAAAAGCATTTCCCGTTTCATGGGATCAATTTCACCGTGATACCCGCGCCCTATCTTGGCGGTTGTCACCGTTGAAAGAACGCTGGACGTCTATCGTTTGCATTACGCGCGGAGGTTTGGTGCCTGCTGCGATTATTGCACGCGAACTAGATATCCGCGTGATAGAAACCGTCGCAATTGCATCTTATCATTCTTATGATTCGCAAGGCGAATTGAAAGTACTCAAAGGCGTTGCACCAGAAATATTGGTCAATGGTGGCGCAAGTTGCCTCATCATTGATGATCTGACTGATACAGGTAAAACTGCCGAGGTCGTTCGTAAAATGATGCCAAAAGCGCATTTTGCAACTGTTTATGCAAAGCCCAAGGGCGTGCCGCTGGTGGATACTTTTGTGACCGAGGTTAGCCAAGATACTTGGATCTATTTCCCATGGGACATGGGTTTCACCTACCAAAAGCCAATTGCAGATGGCTCAGCAGGCTGATTTTTCCAATCAAAACTGTAATTGTTAATCTGTTTTAACCAATTGCTGTTCGAATCATGTTTTAGTATTTTGCGCAGTGGGTGCGCTGAGGCACATGATATCCGGATGGAAATAAGAACCACCCCAAATTCGCGTCCCCGCGAGCAGATTGCAGCTTTGCCCTACCGTGTTGAAAAAGACCGCTTGATGATTCTGCTGGTCACCAGCCGCGGCACGGGGCGCTGGGTGCTGCCGAAAGGCTGGATTGAAGCCAGTGACCCTGACCCTGCCGAAGCAGCCGCGCGGGAAGCCTTGGAAGAGGCTGGCGCAGTTGGAGATGCGCATAAATCTAGCGTTGGCACCTACACGTATTTGAAGTTGTTAGACAGCGGCGAGAGTGCTTTGTGCAACGTTCGCGTTTACCCGCTTCTCGTCAAACGCCAGCTGAAATCGTTTAGAGAAGCAGGGCAACGTGTTTTGGAATGGTTCAGCATTGAAGATGCAGCAGACGCGGTAAAAGAGCCGGAACTGGCTGATTTGATTCTCAAATTCGACATTTCTCACAGGTAACGTTGCGGCATTTGTGACAGAAAAGTCACGCAATCAAAATTACGCAATTTTTGCAACATATCCACAATATACAGCGGCATGCACAGCCGGCACCACAAGACCTTGCGTCATGTCGTAACGAATCGTTGACGCGGATGGCAAGACTCGGCTTTTGTGAAAATCTGTTGATTATTTTCGCGTAGACGTGTGCTGAAACTTTTCGTTAACACAATATTTAGTGTTTACGTGGACGCTTAGCGCTATATAGTATGTGTTGTAGCGGCATTGACCGCGATTCACAGACAAATGCGGTGTCACAATTCAATGCCGGCAGCCCGCCGGACGTGTAGCCTTTTTTACAGGCTGGGCCGAAGTTATGTGTGAAGCGATGTAGAGCAGGGCTTGGTGCCCTGAAGATGAAATCCGTGGGTGTTAGGCAAGAGCCATTGACCCAAATATATGAAAACCGGGGACCAAAATGCGTTTTAATCGTCATTATACCACAGCTGGCCAATCACCCTATGCGACCATTGAGTTCCGCAAGGCTGTCAGCGAGATTAAGAATCCTAACGGCTCGATCGTTTTCCGCCTTGAAGGCATTGATGTGCCCAAGCAATTCAGCCAGGTGGCGGCTGATATTTTGGCGCAAAAGTATTTCCGCAAGGCCGGTGTGCCAGCGCGTTTGAAAAAAGTTGAAGAAAACGATGTGCCGTCTTTTCTCTGGCGCTCGATTGCTGATGAGAAGGCTCTTGCTGCGCTCCCGGAAGATCAGCGGTATGGCTCTGAGATTGATGCTCGCCAAGTGTTCTCGCGCCTTGCCGGCACATGGACTTACTGGGGTTGGAAGGGCGGTTATTTTTCATCGGAAGAGGACGCGCAAACATTCCTCGACGAGCAATCGTTTATGCTTGCCACACAACGCGTTGCACCAAACTCCCCGCAATGGTTCAACACCGGCCTCCATTGGGCTTACGGCATTGATGGCCCCGGCCAAGGCCATTTTTATGTGGACCCTTTCACTAAAAAATTGGTCGCTTCAAAATCATCTTATGAACACCCCCAGCCACATGCCTGCTTCATCCAGTCTGTTAGCGATGATTTGGTCAGTGAAGGCGGCATCATGGATTTATGGGTGCGTGAAGCGCGCTTGTTCAAATATGGTTCCGGTACCGGCTCTAACTTTTCGTCATTGCGTGGCGCAGGCGAGAAACTGTCGGGTGGCGGTAAATCATCTGGCCTGATGAGCTTTTTGAAAATCGGTGACCGTGCAGCTGGCGCCATTAAATCCGGCGGCACAACGCGTAGAGCCGCCAAAATGGTGGTGGTCGATATCGATCACCCTGATATTGAAACCTATATTGATTGGAAGGTGAACGAGGAGCAGAAGGTTGCTGCGCTTGTTACCGGCTCAAAAATCGTGTCGAAACATTTGACCGCCGTAATGAAGGCTTGCCTTAACTGTGAAGGCACCGGTGCTGATTGTTTTGACCCCAACAAAAACCCTGCCCTCAAACGCGAAATTAAAGCCGCCAAACGCGATTTAGTGCCTGAAAACTACGTCAAGCGCGTCATACAGTTTGCCGCGCAGGGTTATACGTCGATGGAGTTCAAAACCTACGACACGGATTGGGATTCAGAAGCCTATCTTACTGTCTCTGGCCAGAACTCAAACAACTCTGTTTCTGTGACCGACGAGTTCTTGCGCGCCGTTGAAACCAAATCTGACTGGAACTTGATTAACCGCACCAATGGCAAAGTCGATAAAACTATTGCTGCCAGCGAACTCTGGGATAAAGTTGGCTATGCCGCTTGGGCGTCCGCTGATCCGGGCATTCATTTTAACACCACCATGAATGAATGGCACACTTCCCCGCACGAAGGTCGTATCCGCGCCTCCAACCCGTGCTCGGAATATATGTTCCTTGATGACACAGCTTGTAACTTGGCGTCGATCAACCTTTTGCCATACCGCAATAAAGACGGCACAATTGACATTGCTGCTTATGAGCACACCGCGCGTTTGTGGACTGTGGTCCTCGAAATCTCGGTGATGATGGCACAATTCCCGTCGCAGGCAATTGCCGAGCGCTCGTACAAATACCGTACGCTTGGTCTTGGCTTTGCCAATATTGGCGGCCTGTTGATGACATCTGGCATTCCTTACGATTCCACCGAAGGTCGCGCCATTTGTGGCGCCTTGACCGCGATTATGACCGGGGTTGCTTATACGACATCAGCCGAAATGGCCGCTGAATTGGGTGCATTCCCGGGCTACAAACCCAACCGCGAATCGATGCTGCGCGTTATCCGCAACCACCGCCGCGCCGCCCACGGCCATGCGCAGGGTTACGAACAACTATCCGTCAACCCCGTGCCGCTAGTCGCGGCTGATTGCCCGATTCCGGGTCTGATGGATCATGCCACCAAAGCGTGGGACAATGCGCTCGCTCTCGGTGAAAAACACGGCTACCGCAACGCGCAGGCCACTGTGATTGCGCCAACCGGCACAATCGGCCTCGTGATGGATTGCGACACAACCGGCATTGAACCAGACTTTGCGCTGGTTAAATTCAAAAAACTCGCCGGCGGCGG
>JANOPZ010000038.1:0-25969 GCA_031422195.1 Limoniibacter sp.
CCAACCTTTATGTCGCCCAGCGCCTCGGCCAACCCCATATTAATATTCTCGATCCGCAATTGCTGCCTTCACAATCCTTGCCGGCTGGCACTAAACATATTGGCGCACGCACTGAACACATCGCTATTCAGACGGTGCCGGCATCTAAAGCCAATGGTGCAATTGATTGGATAGAGCATCTGGGCGACCAAAATCATTTGCATTTAAGAGCGGGCGATAAAAAACTAATCGCGTTGGCTGATCCGTTTTCACCATTCAAAGCTGGCGACCCTGTCCACCTTTCTCTTAAATCGCCGCTATGCTTTGATGCCAGCGGCAACCGCATTGTTTGATCAATTCGCCTAATGTGAGGAATTAATTGATGGCCCATTTCATCAACACCAAAGAAACACTGGTCACTGAAGCAATTGACGGTTTTCTGCGCACGTCGGGAAATCCTGACCTCGCGCGGCTTGATGGTTACCCCCAAATTAAAGTTATTGTGAACACCACACATGCCGCAAACCGCGTGGCTGTTATTTCAGGTGGTGGTTCAGGCCATGAGCCATCCCATGCCGGGTTTGTCGGTCGCGGCATGCTTGCTGCAGCCGTTTGCGGTGAAGTTTTTGCCTCGCCAAGTGTTGACGCCGTTCTGGCGGGCATACTTGCAGTTACAGGCAAGGCTGGATGTCTTTTGATTGTCAAAAACTACACAGGCGATCGTTTGAATTTTGGCCTTGCGGCAGAAAAGGCGCGAGGCTTGGGCTTAAAAGTGGAAATGGTTGTGGTTGGCGATGATATTGCGTTGCCCGATATCAACCAACCGCGCGGCTTAGCGGGTACGCTGTTTTTGCACAAAATTGCCGGTTACTACGCCATGAAAGGCGCCAAGCTTAACAAGGTTGCAGACATTGCCCGTGCTGTTGCAAACAGCGCCGTTTCGATCGGCATTGCGCTTTCGTCAGTGTCCATTCCCGGTGTTGAAACCGAAGACCGCGTACCAAAAGGTAAGGCCGAGCTTGGTCTTGGCATTCATGGCGAGCCGGGGGTTGACGTAATTGCACTAGAGAATGCTGCGCAAACAGCCGCTATTTTGGTAGAGAAACTTTTCCAATCGACAAAGCCGGCTCATAATTATGTCTTGCTGCTCAATAATCTTGGCGCAACAACTGCACTTGAAATGAACGTTATTGCCGATGAGATTTTGAAAAACCCCAAAGCCAAGAAAATAAAACTGGTCGTCGGACCATCTGCCCTGATGACGGCGCTCGATATGCACGGCCTTTCGGCATCGCTTCTTCCGCTGAATGACGAGTTTGAAGTGGCTTTGATGGCCCCGGTCGGCCCCGGCGCTTGGCCCGGAACAAAAGTCGTTGCAAAGCCCAATGTCGTAAAAATGTCCAAAGACATTAAGTCAGTGAGCGCCAAAGCATCGGAAAATGTGGTTTTTGCCGCCATGCTGGAAACCGCATGTGATGCTTTGATTGCTGCCGAAGCAGAACTGAATATGTTAGACAGCAAGATTGGTGATGGCGATACAGGTTCCACCATGGCTGGCGCGGCGCGTAACTTAAAATCGGCCATCCGCACATTGCCACTTGCACGCACAGGCGATGCGTTTGCTGCTATTTCCAATACGCTGACAGCCACCATGGGTGGGTCATCCGGTGTTTTGTTGGCCATTTTATTTGCAGCTGCCGGGGTCGCTGCCAATGAGAAACACCCTACGGCAAATGCCCTGCAAACTGGCTTTAATAAAATGAAGCAATATGGTGGAGCAAATTTGGGTGACCGGACTATGGTGGATGCACTTGAACCGGCTTTTGAAGCGTTGGTTGCAGGTAAAGGCTTGGCATTTGCTGCAAAGGCGGCTCGCAAGGGCGCATCAGCGACTGCCAAAATGAAGTCGGCTAAGGCTGGTCGCGCAGCATATGTGTCAGCTAATAATCTTAATGGTATTATTGATCCCGGTGCTGAGGCCGCCGCTCGCGTGTTAGAAGCTTTAGCAGCCATGCCCAGGTTTTGAACTATGGAAAAACCTATCGACATTAAGGCACTTATTGTTGCAACTCATGCCGCAATCGCTAACCATGTTGATGAGTTAACGTCGCTTGATGCTGCAATTGGCGATGGTGACCATGGGGTCAACATGAAACGTGGTTTTGATGCAATTTTAGCGGACGTTGATACACTTGCATTAATGCCTTTGAGCGACGCCTTGCTTGCCGCGGGCACGCGTATGGTTATGTCCGTTGGAGGTGCCTCAGGCCCGTTGTTTTCAACTTTTCTCGTTGTGCTGGGCCGGGAATTGAACACAGAAAATGCCCGGCATAGCCTGCTGGATGAGCAACGCATGACCAATGCTTTTGCTGTGGCGGTTGATGCTGTTGCCCAACGCGGCAAGGCGCGCGAAGGTGAAAAAACGTTGTTGGACGTTTTGTTTCCTATTTCTCAAGCGTTGAATTTAACGCGCAATTGCGCTGATTTGGCGAGCACCGCCCGCCAAGCTGCCTGTGCGACGATTCCGCTTAAAGCCACGAAAGGCCGCGCGGCCTATTTGGGTTCGCGTTCGATTGGCCATATGGATCCCGGTGCCCGTTCAGTATCGCTTCTTATGGATGCTGTTGCCAGTTTGACCGGCCCAAAATAATGAGCAAGGTTGTTGATCTTCATAAAAAGCCAGAGACTGCCCGCCAAAATGTTGGCGTTGTGATCGTTTCGCACTCACCACTTATTGCACGCGGCACTGCAGATATGGTGTGGCAAATGGTGGGAGACCGTGTGCCGTTAGCCTTTTGTGGCGGCAATAGTGACGGCGACCTTGGCACAAGTGTTGAGGCTATTATTGCTGCTATTGAACTTGCCTGGTCGGATGCCGGTGTTGCGGTTTTGGTGGATTTAGGCGGGGCTGAAACCAACAGTGAAATAGCAATCGAGATGATTGGTGAGCCACGCAGCAAATTTATTTTGATTTGCAACGCACCAATTGTTGAAGGCGCAATAATGGCAGCAACTGAAGCCTCTGGCGGAGCAACTCTGGAAGCCGTTGTGGCCACCGCACAAGAATTGTCACCACAATGAATAGCCCTACGGTCGTTATGGCCCAAATCTCAACCAAAGTTTGCATTACCCATGCCAATGGCCTTCATGCGCGCCCGTCAGTGATGTTTACACAGTTGGCAAAGTCTTTTGTTTCAATCATTTCTATTGCCGACAAGGCGCAAGGCCCATGGTTAAACGCTAAAAGTATTGTGAAAGTGATGGGTTTGAAAGCACCCTTTGGTGCAATTCTGTTTATTCGCGCGCTGGGCTCTGATGCTGAATTGGCGCTTAAAAGTCTAAGCCAGCTGGTCGAAAATGATTTTGATGGTGATTGTGTTATGAATGGCGGTGAAAATGCCAATCCGGCATGAATTCACCGGAGTTGCTGCCAGTCCGGGTTACGCAGTTGGCCCATTATGGATGCCTGGACCTGAAGCCGATGAAATCTACGTAAAAAAGGGCAGTCCGGCGGGTGAAACTGTCGCTTTACTTGATGCAATTTCCAGCGCCAGTGCTGAACTGGTGCAGCTCGCTCAAGGTTCATCCGGCCGTGCCTCCGAAATAATTGAATTTCAGCTCGCAATTCTCACAGATAACACTTTTAGAGACCTGACTTTAGCTTTGATTGTCAGCGGAGAAACGGCGTTTGCGGCGTGGGACCGTGTTTTGGAAGCTGAAATTGCAAACTATCTCAGCGCCAAAGACAAACTATTTCAGAGCCGCGCGTTTGATCTGCAAGATATTCAAGCCCGCATATCGCGAGTTTTATGCAATCTACCCGGGCAAGATATTCCAACTGGTGTGATTGTTCTGGCTGATAATCTGTCGCCAACGGCTTTTATCAAACATCGCTGGCAGGGTGGTGGACTCGCATTAAAACGGGGCAGTACCACAAGCCACGTCGCCATTTTGGCGCGCCAATTCAGTGTACCAATGGTCACAAATCTTGGCGAATTACTGCCCGGGCTGAAGGCGGGCAAAAATGTGCTGTTGATATCAAATGCGCAAGGCGGCCTGTTAATTGTTCCGCCAAATGCTGCCGACTTGAAAGCTATCACCCAAAATCCAGCGGTTGAACCAAAGCCAAAGCCAAAGACAAATGCGTTAATAGATACCAACGGGCAACCCATTAAGCTAATGATCAATCTTGCCCATTTGCGGGAGTTGGAGCATCTGGACGCCAAAAAAATAGACGGTATCGGACTGGTACGCACAGAGTTTTTGTTTGAAGGCAAACATGTCAATGAAGATTTGCAGTACTTGGCGTATTGCAACATATTAAATTGGGCAAAGGGCAAGCCGGTTTTTATACGGACGTTAGATGAGGGCGGCGATAAATCATCTGCCGGCTTTGCATCTCACTTTACAACTCCGAATATGCGAGGCATCGGTTTAAGTCTTGGACGGCCAGAGGTGTTTCGTGTGCAAATCCGGGCCTTAATGCGGGCCGCTTTTCTAGGCAATCTTCATGTGACACTACCAATGGTTTCAATAGAATCTGATCTTCAAGACGCTCTGGCTTTATTCAAAGACGAGGCGGTAAAATTGAAGAATGCCAATATCAAATATGCAATGCCGCCTATTGGCATCATGGTCGAGGTGCCGGCAGTGGCGAGCCATTTGGAGCGCTTTAGTGAAGCCGCCCATTTTTCAATCGGTACGAACGACTTGATACAATACGCCCTAACGCAACCTCGCAGCGCTGGGGGCAGAAAATTGGGTGTCGAAAATGCAAAGATAGCGTCTATAATCAAACATATTGTTTCCGTTGGTAAAGCGCTCAAAAAGCCTGTGAGCGTATGCGGAGACGCGGCAAGTGATCCAGCAGCGATTGCCGATTTATTGGCAGCCGGTGTCAGAAATTTTTCTTTAAGCCCGCCAAGTAAACCTTTAGTCAGCATGGCAATTCACGATTATTGTGCAAGTTGGGGGCGTTAAGAATGGCGTTGGCATCGCGCGATAGCGTTGAAGACCAGATTAAAGCCTATAAGGTTTTGCTATCGGCAATTATCGATAAGCGCCCATCGGGCACACGCCAACGCATAGCAGATGCCTTGGGAAAACACCGCAGTTTCATAACTCAAATCACAGGCGTTGCTTATCCAACACCACTACCAGAACGTCATTTGGACACTATTTTTTCTCTTTGCCATTTTTCACCTGAAGAACAAAGCAGTTTTCTAAAGGCTTATGATGCAGCGCATCCCGATAGAGCAACACGTTTGACAGAACGACATCGGCGTCGCCAAGTTTCGATCACGGTTAGGGATTTTGGCGATGATCATAAAAACCGGAAATTTGATGAGGCTATTGCAGAGTTTGCACTCAAAATGAGTGAGTTAAATGGTGAGGGCGACGTATGAAGGCCTTTATCAATAGCGCTGACTCTCTGTTTGTGGAAAGTCTACAGGGGTTTTCGGCAGCACATTCAGATTTGGTGAGTTATGTGGCGGATGGCAATTTTATCCGGCGCAAACATGCTGCTCGAAACAAAGTTGCAATAATCTCCGGTGGCGGGTCTGGGCACGAACCTCTGCATTGCGGTTTCGTGGGCTACGGAATGCTGGATGCGGCTTGTCCGGGCTATTTGTTTACGTCGCCTACGCCTGACCAAATAACGAAATCAGCAATAGCAACACAAAGCGGTGCCGGTGTTATTTTTGTTGTGAAAAACTACTCCGGCGACGTTATGAATTTCGATATGGCAGCAGATTTTATGCCTGGTGGAGCACGGCAAATTATTGTCAGCGACGATTTAGCCACTGGCTCAGAAACGAATACGCGTCGGGGTATAGCTGGGACTTTAGTTGTACAGAAAATTGTTGGAGCAGCCGCTGAACAGGGGATGGCGCTGGAGAAAATATTTGCGCTTGGCATGCAAGTGAACTTATCAACCCGAAGTATTGGTGTTGCTCTTGAAGGCAGTTTTAACCCGATCACCAATCGCAAAAGCTTTCTGCTAAAATCCAATGAAATGGAATTTGGTATTGGAATTCATGGGGAGCGGGGTGCGCGGTCTGCATATAAAAAGTCAGCCAATGAAATAGCCGCAGAAATGTGCCAACCCATTTTGGCAAACATGGAAACCCAAAATAAGGCACCTGTCTTGCTGTTCATCAATGGTTTGGGCGGCACCCCCTTGGCTGAGCTTTATTTAATGTACAATTCAGCACGGCGCATTCTTGAGGCTGCAGGCATAACCATCGCTCGATCTTTGGTCGGGAATTATGTCACGTCGTTGAACACAGTTGGCTGTTCAATTACCGTATCTTCTATGAATGATGATACCATACGGCTATGGGACGCGCCCGTTGTAACGCCGTCGTTGCGCTGGGGAGGTTAAGCGGCCAAGTCGCGCACGCGTTCAAAAACACGGATAAAATCTTGCGTGCCCGCGCGATCGAGTGCTCCGTCATCAACATCCTCGCGTGACCATAGCCACCCTTCGGCCGGGTCGTCACGCATTGACCATTGCGGAAACATGCGGTCAGTAGCAGGCTGGGTCATGCGCCGCACAATATCCAAATGCCGGTCGTCTTTGAGTATCTTTGCATAAGCCGCCTCAACAGCTATTTGCGGCCCCTCGAGCCATTGCAAATAGAGGTCAGCCCTGCAAATTAAAGCGCCCGTGATATTATCGCGCGCGTTGTTGCGGCGCGATTTCATCAAAATATTGCCGAGCATCGAAAGATCGAAGCCAAACGGGCGCGACGAATAAACCAGTTGAACAAGGCTCATAATTTTCTCCCAAATACGAACCATCCACACGGTTTAGATTACAAATTGCCACAAGTCTATCAGCACGATCTGGTTTACTTGGTCAAACCATAGCGTTCTACCAACCGCCAAATGTGCGGCGGAATCATATATTTCGCACGGGCAGGTTCTTCACGCTGCAAATGAAGCACAGTTTCAATCGCTTTCATTTCAACCCGGGTTCGCGCAAACTCCAAGCCGCGCGGGCCAAAACGCGGCATCAACCAGCCTACAATTGGCCTTAGCCAATTGGGCATTGAGCGCAACGGCAAACCGCCTGCTGCCAATTTTACATTTGCCATAAAGCCTTTTACCGCACCCTCACGTTTTCCTTTAGAACCCGGCTCAGAAACCAGCACCTCATCGCCAAGCAGATCCAATAATTCAGCCCCGCGGTTATTCCTGATGATCAGCCATTGTTGACCTTGGCCACCCATATATCCAATGGTGATATCAGCAAGCACATTGGTATAATCAACACAGGTGCGGCACGTGAGCGGAAAGAAGTCGCGTGGCAACTTTGAAATTGGTAATTGCAAAAATGGAATTTCGCGGGTTCGGCCATCATTAAACCGCAGCTCAACATGGTAGTCCGCACGAAATTCGAGATAGGTAATGCTCTCGGGCTTTTCGCTTAGTAAATCGAGAAATTTATGAAAATTTTCTGTCGTCGTATTATCTGAGCAGGGCGTACCGATCACATAAAGCTTTTCAAAACCGAGTTCTTTTTCGAGCCGTCTTAGCGCGTAAATTTGGCAGGGGATGCCAATGATCGCAAGACGTTTGAACCCTTGCGCAATCGCCGGTTCCAGCAATGCCAAGAGCGGGGCGTAGCCCATCCGCATACCGCGGCATTTGGCTAAATCAGCAGCATTGGTCACCAAAACGGGCACAGGCTTCCATGGGTCGTCTTTATCGGGCGCCATTGTCAAAACCGCATCTACGGCCTTGGTTTCAAGCAGTCGTTCAGCAATGCGTGTTGTTATGCCTGTCCATTGCGCGCCGTCCAGCGGGGTTTTCAAGGCAGCGCGCAGCATTGTTTGAAACGGGCCAAAATGCAATTCATCGGTTTTGTTGGCATCGCGCGTTCGACCGTGAACTTTAGTCTCCATGTCTATATAGTCGGGCGCAATAAACTGGCACGCACTGCCGCAGGCTTTAGGGTTGGTCATGCGGGAAACTCCGCAATCAGTACACAGTGCGCGCGGCTCTGCTGCTGCCAATGGCGGTGTCCACAAAGCGGGCAGCGGTGAAATCATGTCATGCAAAAGCAGCTAACCTTTGCAAGGCTTCACCCAAAATGGATTTAGCTTGTGTCGCGTTTAATGCTTCAACATAGCACCGCATTTCAGGGGCATTGCCTGAAGGGCGCAAATGCAAAATTACCCCCGTATCCAAACCAATGCGCAGGCCATCCAGCGTGCTAATTGTTTGGACCGCGCCAAATCCGTTTGTAAATTTTGCTCGTGCCTTAACATCATCCCGCAGGGTTGCCACTAAAGCGAGGCCCTTCTCCGTTGCAAAGTCTTGCAATCGGTCCCCCAATGCAATTGGTAGGTCCAGTGACGCCACATGCGTTGATAGGCTTTGGCTCACGGCTCCGGCGTAAAGCGCCGTTAAAATCGGCAAGGTGCTGTCTCGTGTCATGAGCGCTGGCAGAGCTACCCCGTTGTAATATGAATCTGACGCCATCAAAAACCCGCCATTCGGCTCAAACCCAACGACATTTTTATAGCCAGCTTTAACACCCGTTTCCATGGCGGCAATCACGAACGGTGAACCAACAGCTGTCAGTTCAACCCGCGCGCCGGTCGCTTTGGCTATCGCTGAATTAGAGGTTACTGGTGCTGCAATGAAATCAACGTTAAGTGCTTTTGCGGCAATAATGCCAAGGACATCACCGCGAATTTGCGCACCGGTTTCATCCAATACCAAGGGCCGGTCGGCATCTGCATCAGTGGATACAATTGCTGCCAAGCCCGTGTTCTTGGCATAAACAGCCATCCGTGCCAGAACATCACCATCCACCGCCTCGGTATCAACAGGTATGAAAGCCTGGCTTGGCTCAATGGCAACGGCATCTGCGCCAAAGTGTGTGAGCAACTCGATCAAAAAATCACGTGCCACTGAGCTATGCTGATAAACGCCGATCTTTTGCCCACTCAAAGCGTGCGCTGGTAGCAGGTTAGCGTATCGCGCAAAATATTGCGTCAAAGCTTTATCTGCCTCTTGGGCTATCTCTGGATGGGTTGATTTTGGCATGCCTGCAACAATTGCAGCACCTGCAACAATTGCGGCTTCATCAATTTTATCTATCTCACCATCCGGCCGGTAAAACTTTACGCCGTTTCTGTCTGCCGGAATGTGCGAGCCCGTCACCATGATCGCCGCTGCGCTGCGGCTCATGGCATAGAGCGCCAAGGCAGGGGTTGGAATTGTGCCGCAATCAACCGGAACTAAGCCGCAAGCCCGAATTGCCGCCGCAGTTTCAAGTGCAAGGGCGGGGCTGCTGGCACGGTGATCTTGAGCCATGTAAACGCACGAGCCATTTGCGATACGTCCACTTTCAACCATGTGTCGTGCAAATGCTTGCACATGGGCAAAAGCGGTGCCGCCGATCAACTCACTTGCTAACCCGCGTAGTCCACTTGTTCCAAATTTCGCCGCCATTTACCCAACCCGTTTCTAATCCCCTGACTACGGGGTAGAGGCGCTGATGCCAAGCTGATGAGCTGACATTAATGCCATCTGGTCCCCGTTGGCACGTCAACTGCTAATGCTTGCAGTTTGCTCTAACCCACTTCCTCAACTGCAACCATTCGTCCCTCTTTAATGGAAAGGTGTGCGGCTTCGGCCAATGTCAATGCAACCATTCCGTCATGTCCATTGGGCGAAGGTAACGCGTTGTCCTTTATCACGGAGATGAAAGCTGCAATTTCATTGGCATAGGCTTCCGTATAGCGGGTCATGAAAAAGTCATGCAGTGGTGGGCGCGTATAGCCATTGCCATTGGCTATTTCAATCGAAACCGGACGCTGGTTTTCAGCACGGATCACACCTTCCGAACCATGCACTTCAATGCGCTGATCATAGCCATATGTGGCGCGGCGTGAGTTTGAAATCGAACAATGCTTCCCGCTTTTTGTCATCAAAATTACGGAGACAGAGTCGTAGTCCCCGGCCTCGCCAATAGCGCTGTCAACCAAAACGGAAGCGGTTGCAGTCACATGAGTTGGCTCTTCGCCTAACAGATAACGCGCCATATCAAAATCATGAATGGTCATATCCCGCAAAATACCGCCTGACGTTTTGATATAGGATACGGGCGGTGCGCCGGGGTCGCGAGAAACGATTTGTACCATTTCGACAGCACCAATTTTGTCGGCATCAATGGCCTCGCGCACGGCCATAAAATGCGGGTCAAAGCGGCGGTTGAAACCGACCATGAGTTTTGCGTTGGTTTTCTTCACAACATCTAAACAAGCCTTCACTCGGGCCAATGAAAGATCAATTGGCTTTTCGCAGAAGATTGCTTTTTTTGCATATGCAAAGCGTTCAATAAGATCAGCATGTGTCGTGGTTGGCGTGCAGATGATCACCGCATCGATGTTTGAATCAGATTCAATTTCCTCGATGGTTTTCACTGAGCAACCATATATTGCAGCAAGCGCATTTGCCGCTTCGGGGAAAGCATCTGCTACAGCAACCAAGGTGGCATCGGCGTTTGCGGCAATTGCTTTGGCATGAACTTTGCCAATTCTGCCTGCACCAAGGACGGCGAATCTGAGGGACATTATGTTTCCAGTCGTTATTAAACACAGGTACGCCGGGTTAAGCTTTGGCTTGAATTTGGTCAATGGGAGGTTGTCGGCGTTCGCAAAAACAGTCTGGAAAAACCACATTGCAATTGATCTGCCAGTAGCTTTACCGATAAGCATTTTCAGTATGAGCTGTAAGGTATCGAGCGGCAATTCGTAATTTCAATCAGTTTGCCGCAGTTGGTCCAACGTTTCAACGTTAGTGGAAAAGTTCCGATTGCCAAAATCGAAAATCCCTGACTTTGATTGCGGTTAAAGGGTTCGGCGCTGTGCCGACAGGTGCCACCTTGATCGCAATTTCTACCTTGTTTCAAAAATATGCGCGCGGCTTGATGGTTGTTGCACTTATTGCTGTCACTGCGCAGTTTCTGTCCGAGCATTATGGCGCGCCAGCCATGTTGATGGCTTTGCTAATTGGGATGTCGCTGCATTTTTTAGCAAAAGAAGCTCCTACTGAGCCCGGTATTGAATTTGCCTCAAAAAATTTATTGAGGGCAGGTGTTGCACTCTTGGGTTTGCGGATCGGGTTTGGCGATATTGCAAATTTGGGATCAACATTGGTTTTGGAAATTATCTTTCTGGTGATTGCAACTATTTCGATAGGTTGCCTTGGAGCAAAATTGGCCGGACGCAGTTGGCATTATGGTGCATTGACCGGCGGCGCGGTGGCCATTTGCGGCGCATCAGCGGCTTTGGCTATTTCGGCGGTGCTGCCCAAATCTAAAATTTCTGAACAAGACACTTTGTTGACGGTGATCGCTGTTACCACACTTTCCACAGCAGCTATGATTTTTTACCCTGCTTTGTTTGGTCTATTAGATCTCGGCGAGACGCAAACTGGTTTTTTGATTGGAGCCACCATCCATGATGTAGCCCAAGTAGTCGGCGCGGGTTACTCTGTCAGTGAAAATGTGGGTGACACAGCGACTGTTGTCAAACTTCTGCGCGTTGCAATGCTTCCGGTGGTGTTGATTGCGTTTGCATTAATTCAGCACGACGGTGACAGCGCTAAAGTCCGTTTGCCTTGGTTTCTATTGCTATTTATTGCACTGATGCTGCTGGCTAATTTTATGGCTTTGCCCGATTGGTTTACCAATTTTGCAAGCACCGTTTCGCGTACATTCCTATTGGTAGCTGTGGCAGGACTTGGCATTAAAACATCACTGGGAGAACTTCGATCTGTTGGCGGCGCAAAGTTAATGTTGGTCGTTGGCGAAACTCTGTTCCTTTTAATAACTGCTGTCGGGCTTTTGCTGTTGATACGATAGTTACAGCACGGCCCATCATCAGGATGCAGCTTTAACCAGCTTGCCTACCCAAATCGCCTGAATAGCGAAATGCCAAGTGTCCGTTTTATGCATCGCAGACAAATGCAGGCCTGTCGAACGCAAAACCGTTCTCGGACGCTTTTGCCAATGCGCTCGATGATCTCTTGGCCCGCGGTGTTGTACGGGTGCTGGAAAGTGCGGTTGAGGGTCACATTGTTTAATACAAAGCGAAATCGACATTTGCTAAACGGCCCGATTTTTAGCGCAGGCATTTTACGTTTTTTTACTGGCAAATCAAAACGAACGAAAACAAGGCAACTGGAAATTTATAAACGCCGAACGGTGGATGGCCGTGACTGCTAACCGAAGTAGAGCCGGTTTTCCCGTTAACTTGGCAAGTTCGCCTAGCACCTATGGCTGTTCTGAAACCTTCTCAGCAAAGGTGGTAAAAAACATGCCTGCCAATTTTTGTGATGTGCCAACAATCAGTCGGCTGCCAAGTTGGGCTAGTTTGCCGCCAACATCTGCTTTTGCCGAATAACGCAAAATCGTTTCATCACCGTCTTCAATCAACTCAACATCGGCGCCGCCTTTTGCAAATCCCGCTATTCCGCCGCTGCCTTCGCCACTCAGTGAAAATTTTGCTGGTGCCTTGCTTGGGTCAAGCGTCACAACGCCGCCAAATTTAGCCTTCACGGGGCCAATTTTAAGAACCACTTTTGCCTCTAAAACGTTAGCTGAAGTGCGGATCAATTCTTCGCAACCAGGGATACAGGCCTTCAATATCTCTGTGTCATTGAGAGCCGCAAAAACCTTGTCGCGCGGCGCAGAAATGCGAACTTCATCATTCAATTCCATAGCCATATCTATATCTCTCTCCGACACTGCTTGACGAACATTCACTTAAACCATTGATAAAACAAGTTTGTAATGTGGAATTATTTGATGAACCAATCCAGACCCGCGCAAAACCGGATAGCGCGGCCTTTAAGATTTGTGAAAATTCAATTCTCGCAAAATAAACACACATAGCAAAAGAGCTGGGGCAATTAATGGCTTAACTCATTTGATTTGTACCAACGCTAATTCCGTCATCATCACAACCGCTCATTAGGCTGCGCGTGCGGTGTGGCGCAGCATAATATTTTTGACGCAACACCATGCCGATTGCCTCACGTTGAGATTCTCCAATGAATATTTTTGCCAAAGTTCATTTTATTAATGGCTATCAGTCCACTCAGACAAGTGGAACAAAACCGCATCATGACCCATGACCGTGTGAGCAGAAGCCCGCATATGGCGTAGAATTTACGGTCTTGGTTTTTTCTGCCTGCGTTGATCCGCTGTCATTCAGCTGTCATTTAATGCTGCCAATAGCGCCTCATGACTGCTACACTTCAGACAGATAGCAACGGTGCGCGCGCCAGCGTTTTGGCTGTTTTGGCAAAGGTCAGTACCGCTGAACTAAAGGCAGCCAAAGACGGTCATTGGCCCGATGTCGAGTATCGCGAATTGAAGCCCGCCGAGATAGGGCTTGTGATGTTACGCGGGCGTATTGGCGGAGATGGTGCACCTTTCAATGTGGGTGAAGCCACGGTATCGCGTGCTATCATTGAAATGCCGAACGGCCTTCGCGGCTTTGGCCAATGCCTCGGACGCGACATTGAAAAAGCAAAGCTTGCTGCAATCTTTGATGCTTTATGGCAGCAAGAACCGGAACGCGTTGAACGCATCCTGCTCGATCCGGCGCGGGCCAAGCTAAATGAACTGCGTCAAACCACTGCCTCGCAAACCGCCGCCACTAAAGTGGATTTTTTCACACTTGTTCGAGGGGAGGATTAGTCGTGAACATCAGCTCTCATACAGGTTTTTCATCGCCTGTCTTTGACAGCCAACGTGCCTTTCGCAGCGTAATGAATGCAATGGCGCGACCGGGTAGTTTTCACGAAATATTGGTCGACGTGACGCCGCCCGATGGGCTATCGTCTGCCGCAGCGGCTTGCCTCTTGGCGCTATGCGATTTTGAAACATCATTGTGGGTGTCGCCCAGACTTGAGACCGCGGCGGCGATCCAAGACTATCTTGTGTTTCATACGGGCGCAAAGCGCGCTCAAAATGCGTCTGACGCGCAATTTGCCCTGCTGGATATCGTCAGTCATGGTTTTCAATGTGCGGACTTTTCGCCGGGCACTGCTGAATATCCTGATCGTTCGACAACAATTGTTGCGCTGACGCCATCGCTGACGGGTGGCACCTTACGCCACATCAAAGGCCCTGGCATCCAGAATGTTTCGCTATTTGCAGTAGAAGCTTTGCCGGCTAATTTTGTTGAGCAATGGGCCGTCAATCAAATTGGTTTTCCCTTGGGCGTGGATATGGTTTTTTGTGCGGGCCATAATCTTCTGGCATTGCCGCGCTCCACCCGTATTGTGGATGGGTTTTAGTCATGTATGTGGCAGTAAAAGGCGGTGAAAAAGCAATCGCCAACGCACACCAATTGTTGGCGCATAAACGGCGTGGCGATACCGATGTGACGGAGTTGTCGGTCGCTCAAATCCGCGAACAACTAAGTTTAGCCGTTGATCGTGTCATGAGTGAAGGCTCGCTTTATGACCGTGATCTTGCCGCGCTGGCCATTAAACAGGCGCGAGGCGATTTGATTGAAGCCATCTTTCTTGTTCGTGCCTATCGCACCACCTTGCCCCGCTTTGGTTTTTGTGAGGCGCTGGACACAGCTGCCATGCATATTGAACGACGCATTTCAGCCACCTACAAAGATCTTCCCGGCGGGCAGATATTAGGCCCGACTTTTGATTACACCCACCGCTTGATTGACTTTATCCTTGAGGCAGACGGAATTGTTGCGCCGCCCGCAACAGCGCCGGCCGATTTATCCCAAATTACCCCGCGCGTGACAGACATCATCGGCGGCGAGGATATGATTGAGCAAAACCCCGATGCTTTTGCAGATGGTGCAGTGGGTGATTTGACCCGTGAGCCATTGGCATTTCCTGCAAACCGCGATCTGCGCTTACAGAATTTAGCGCGCGGCGATGAAGGGTTTTTGTTGGCGCTCGCCTATTCCACACAGCGCGGTTTTGGCCGGACGCACCCCTTTGTTGGTGAAATCCGTATGGGCGAAGTAGAAGTCCAGCTGATGATCGATGATCTGGGTTTTGCAGTTAGTCTTGGCAACATCACAGTCACAGAATGCCAAATGGTCAATCAGTTTACCGGTTCTGCAACAGAGCCTGCCCGTTTTACCCGCGGCTATGGTTTGAGCTTTGGTCACGCCGAGCGCAAAACAATGTCTATGGCATTGGTCGATCGGTCACTGCGTGCCAGCGAATTTGGTGAGGAAAGCGGAGCGCCGGCACAAGATGAAGAATTTGTGCTTTCACACTCCGATAATGTCCAGGCGACCGGGTTTGTTGAGCATTTGAAATTACCGCATTATGTCGACTTTCAAGCCGAGCTTACCTTTCTGCGGCAGCTCCGGCGTGAACGTCCGGCAGCCAATGCGCCTTTGCATGAGGCAGCTGAATGAGTGCGGTGCAGAACCAAAACAAAGGCTATAATTTTGCTTATCTCGATGAGCAGACAAAGCGGATGATCCGCCGCGCCATTCTAAAAGCAATCGCCATTCCGGGCTATCAGGTGCCGTTTGCCGCCCGCGAAATGCCAATGCCCTATGGCTGGGGCACCGGCGGTGTGCAAGTGACTGCGGCGATCTTGGGGCCGGAAGATGTGCTCAAAGTCATCGATCAAGGCGCAGATGATACAACCAACGCTGTATCGATCCGCGCTTTTTTTGCAAAAACCGCTCATGTGGCGGTCACCACTAAAACCGCCGAAGCAACTATTATTCAAACGCGGCATCGCTTCCCGGAAAAGACGCTGAACGAAAATCAGACACTCGTCTATCAGGTGCCAATTCCAGAGCCGTTGCGTTTTCTGGAGCCACGCGAAACAGAAACGCGCGTTATGCATGCGCTTTCTGAATATGGGCTTATGCATGTGAAGCTTTATGAAGACATTGCGCGTCATGGCCATATTGCAACCAGCTATGCCTACCCCGTGGAAGTGGCAGGCCGGTATGTTATGGACCCGTCACCTATCCCTAAATTTGACAACCCTAAATTGGACAATTGCGCAGCCCTGCAATTATTCGGCGCGGGTCGGGAAAAACGCATTTACGCTATCCCGCCCTATACCGCAGTCAGGTCACTGGATTTTGCTGATCATCCCTTTGAGCGCACTAAATTTAACAGCTGCTGCGAGCTATGCGGCGCGACCGATAGTTATCTGGATGAAGTTGTCACAGATGACAAAGGCGGGCGCATTTATGTGTGTTCCGACACAGACTATTGCGAAGAGCGTCAAGCAACGGGCTTTTCACCACACATGCGCGAGGCCGCTGAATGAGTGCGTTGTTGACGGCCCGTGGTATAACAAAGCGCTATGGCGCAAGAATTGCCTGTGAAAGCATTTCATTTGAAGTCGCCGAAGGCGAAGTTCTGGCCATTGTTGGCGAATCCGGGTCTGGCAAAACGACATTGCTAAACCTCTTGTCCGGGCGGTTAGCCCCTGACAACGGTAATGTTTTCTACAGGATGCGTGATGGAAATGACCGCGATCTGGCTTCGCTCACAGAATTTGAGCGGAGATTGCTGGCCCGCACGGATTGGGGCTTTGTGCATCAAGATGCCCGCGACGCTTTGCGGATGGGCGTTTCAGCAGGAGGCAATATTGGCGAGCGGTTGATGGCAATCGGCGACCGGCATTATGGTGATATTCGTGCCACCGCGTCTGATTGGCTTGCCCGCGTTGAAATTGATCCGCTCAGGATTGATGAAAAACCGACCCAGTTTTCGGGCGGGATGCGCCAACGTCTCCAAATTGCCCGAAATCTCGTTACCCGTCCGCGTCTTGTTTTTATGGATGAGCCAACAGGCGGTCTTGATGTTTCAGTCCAAGCGCGGCTTTTGGATTTGGTCCGTTCGTTGGTGGCCGATCTTGGTCTTGCAGTGATCTTGGTAACTCATGATTTAGCGGTGGCCCGTCTGTTATCTCACCGCATTTTAGTGATGAAAGACGGGCAGGTTGTTGAAACCGGCCTCACGGACCGGGTGCTTGATGATCCACAAGCGCCTTACACGCAGCTGCTTGTTTCATCGGTATTGGCAGCATGACACAGCAACCCGTTCTCAGCGTGCGAAATCTCGCTAAAACATTTGTCTTGCACTTGCACGACAGCAAAGTACTGCCGGTTTTAGACCATGTTTCATTTGACGTGGCAGCCGGAGAATGTGTTGTTCTGGGTGGGCCGTCGGGCACTGGCAAGTCATCTATTCTTAAAATGATTTATGGCAACTATGCCGTTGCGTCCGGTGAAATTCGACTTAGCCAGAAAGAGTACACAACCGATATTGCAACTGCGTCACCTGCCGAGATTATTGCATTGCGCCGGCATGTTATGGGCTATGTCAGCCAGTTCTTGCGCGTCATTCCGCGTGTATCAGCGCTTAACATTATTGCCGCCGCAGCGCGCGATGCAGGCAAGGATGACGCAAGCTCAATCCAGCAAGCGCAAAAACTGTTGTCGCGGTTAAATGTGCCTGAGCGCCTTTGGAACCTACCGCCAGCCACATTTTCTGGCGGCGAACAGCAACGTATTAATATTGCGCGGGGCTTTGCTGGCGATCATCCTTTGATGATTTTGGATGAGCCTACCGCGTCGCTTGATGCCGTCAACAGCGCAGCGGTTGTGGCCCTTATCGCGGAACGGAAAGCCGCGGGTGCTGCCTTCATTGGCATTTTTCACGATGAAGATGTGCGCAAAATTGTTGCTGACCGCATCATAGATATTTTGCAATTCAGCGCACCTGGAAAAATATTAGCAGCATGATCGATATGATCGCGCCTTTAGGTGGTTTGGATCAGCCGCATAAAACCAAATTGTCAGAAAAGCCGCTGGTACACGCTTCTGCACGTGTTAGCGCGACAAATCTTGGCCGCTACACTGAAATTGATGAAGGCTGTGTGGTCTCCGAATGTGATGTAGGCGATTATTCATATCTGATCCGCCAAACTGAAGCATGGTGCGCCACCATCGGCAAGTTTGCCAATATTGCCAGCCATGTGCGAATTAATGCAACCAATCACCCGACTTGGCGTGCAACGCAGCATCATTTTGCTTATCGGGCGGCCGATTACTGGCATGATGCATCCCATGAGGATGCGTTCTTTGAATGGCGTCGTTCAAAACGTGTACATATCGGCCATGACGTGTGGATCGGCCATGGTGCAACTGTTTTACCAGGCGTTACAATTGGTGACGGTGCAGTTGTTGGGGCAGGGGCCGTAGTCTCCAAAGATGTTGCACCCTATATGATTGTTGCTGGCGTTCCAGCAAAACCTTTGCGCGAACGGTTTTCCCGCGTTATTGCCGACCGCCTTCAAGCCTTGGCATGGTGGCATTGGAGCCATAACGCATTGCGGCAATCGCTTGATGATTTTCGCAACCTGCCGATTGAAGCGTTTTTAGAGAAATACGAGCATATAAAATGAGCCAGCCGACACAGATTAAAACGTCAATTTTCGAAAACGCTACAATCGTAACCGCAAACGATGTGTTCCTTGGTTATGTTGTGGTGGAAGGCGGGGTGATTATCGAGGTGGGCGAAGGCGCTGCGCCGGAACGCGGTGCGGATTTGGACGGTGATCTGCTTATCCCCGGTTTGGTTGAACTTCATACCGATAACATTGAAGCCCATTTTATGCCGCGCCCGCAGGTCATGTGGAACATAGACAGCGCTGTGACAGCCTACGATGCGCAGATTGCTGCGTCGGGGATTACGACAGTTTTCGACAGTTTGCGGGTTGGCCGGATGGATTATGATGGCGTTGACGGATTTGCCGCCAATACGATGAAACTTGCTGATGCCATTGCTGATGCGCAAACCGCTGGTTTTCTTCGGGCAGAACACCTCATGCACATTCGCTGCGAGGTGCCTGCCACAGATGTCGTGGCCGCGTTGGAAGCAATGATTTCGCAACATCCCGTACAGATGATTTCGCTGATGGACCACACGCCCGGCCAGCGTCAGTTTTGTGATCTCGAGCAATATTTCAAATATTTTGGCGGTAAGTCTGGCAAGAGCCAAGCCGAAGTCCGCGAGATTGTTGCTTATCGCCAGCGCGTTGGCGCAAGCGGCGCCGCCAAGAACCGGCCAGAACTGGTGGCGCTGGCAAAGAAACATCATATTTGCATCGCAAGCCATGATGATACCACGGTGCAAGAAGTAGAGCTTTCGGTGCGCGAAGGCGTGACGCTGGCAGAATTTCCAACCACGCTTGAAGCCGCGATTGCTTCACGTGCCGCAGGTTTGGCAACCATAATGGGCGGGCCAAATGTCGTGCGCGGCGGCTCGCACTCTGGCAATGTCGCGGCACTAAAGCTGGCCGAAGAAGGGCAACTTGATATTTTATCGTCTGACTACGTGCCCGCCAGCTTGCTAATGGGTGCTCTTGCCCTCGAAAATGTGGACGCGATTGGCGGTTTGGCTGGTGCAATAAGATTGGTAACAAAAAACCCGGCCGAAGCCACGGGTCTCCACGACCGCGGCGAAATTGCTGTCGGTAAACGCGCCGACATTGTGCGCGTACACCGTAATCAAAGGCGCGCCGTCATCCGCGAGGTTTGGCGGTCTGGTGCTAGAGTAATTTAGATGGAAGTTGAAGGCGGCGTTGCTGTGAAAGGTGTTTTTATGGCGGTGGTTGGCCCCAGCGGCGCTGGTAAAGACAGTATCATGCGGGCTGCTGCAAGCGCGTTTACCAACGATGACACTGTCCATTTTGCCCGCCGCATTGTGACAAGAGCTTCTAACGCAGATGAAGACCACGACAGCGTTAGTAAGGCCGAGTTTGCCAGTCTGGTTGAATCAGGTGCACTGGCGCTCAATTGGAAAGCACACGGGTTGAGCTATGGCCTGCCAGCTTCTATTCATAATAAGTTGGCAATCGGACATATGGTGATCGCCAATACATCACGCGCGATTGCAGCTGAAATCAAAACGATATTTCCGAAATGCATAATTGTTCATATTACGGCGTCAGAAGACATTTTGCAGCAACGGCTTATGGCGCGGGGCCGCGAAGCAGTAACCGATTGGAAGCTGCGCATCGCGCGCTCTAATGCGCTTGAACATGAATTTGCTACCGATATAAAAATTGAAAACAACGGCGAACTGGAAGAAGCCGTAACCCGATTTGTGGCATCCGTTCGTGCCTTAAAATCTGTAGCGAGCAACATTGATGCCTGATCTTACCCGCTTTGCTATTTATTTGGCTCCAAAACCGGAAACAGCCCTATGGCAGTTTGGCAGCAAAGTTTTGGGCTATGATGCTGAAACCGGCTTGGGCGTGAACGGGTTTCGCTTGCCGTCTATGCCGGAAGATCAATGGCATAAAGCAACCGCCCGCGCACGGACATATGGCTTTCACGCGACATTAAAAGCGCCCTTTAGACTGGCAAATGGCTGCAACGAACAGACGCTAATCGAAGGCTTAACATCGTTTGCCGCCACTCAAACCCCTGTTCCAGCAATACGACTTAATATGGCGGTTTTAGATGAAACCAAAGTTGGTGGTTTTTTGGCATTAGTTCCCGCAGAACCCAACCTTGCTTTGCACCAAATTGAAGCCGTCACTGTTACACAGCTCGATCATTTTCGAGCACCACTTACTCAAGACGATCTGGCAAAACGCAATCCAGCGCAGTTAAGTAAGCGCCAAGCTGAATACCTGGCGCACTATGGCTATCCCTATATCTTGGAAGAGTTTCGCGCGCATTTTACGTTAAGTGACCGACTTATAAATGCGGCGGCATTAAAAGATGAACTCAACGATTTGCTTTTCGGCCATGTCGGCCAAGCTATTATACCGATAGATGAATTGGTGCTGTTCAAACAGCTTTCACCGGAAACCCGTTTTCACATCATTGCGCGCGCACCGCTTGGAGTAAATTGAGATGATCGGCCATGTTGTTGCTTTGCACTTAAGCAATTCCCACATGTTTTCCAAGCAAGCAAAAACCAGCCTTAATCTAGCTCAAGGCCTCGGCATTGAAGGCGACGCCCATATGGGTGCAACTGTCAAACACCGCAGCCGCGTTGCCGCTGACCCAAATCAACCCAATTTGCGGCAAGTGCATTTGCTGCACATGGAAATGATTGATGAGATTTCCAGCAAAGGTTTTGACATAAAGCCGGGACAGGTTGGTGAAAACATAACAACTCATGGCATTGATCTCATCTATTTGGCGCGCCACACGCGTTTGCATATCGGCTCAAATGTCATCCTGAGTGTAACCGGGCTGCGTAACCCGTGCGCACAACTGGATAATTTCCAAGCGGGGCTAACGCGGGCGTTTCTTAGCAAGAGTGAAGACGGCAAACTGATCCGCAAAGCGGGTATTATGGCAATCGTCCTTGAGGGCGGTGTCGTCTATCAGGGCGACGAAATTCGCGTTGAATTGCCATCGTTGCCTCATCTTGAACTCGAACGGGTTTAGGCTTGTCATAAACCGGATTAAAAACTGTCATACTGTTGTGACGTGGCCAGCCTAACCATTAGCACATCGTTAATAAGGCAAAGCCCATGTTGCAATTGACCAATGTTACCCGACGTTTTGGCAACAAGGCTGCAGTGTCTGACGTGACACTCGATATTCCTGATGGTTCATTTGTTGGTATCATTGGCCGTTCTGGCGCTGGAAAATCCACTGTTCTTCGCATGATCAACCGTTTGCTCGATGCCAGCGAAGGACGTATCGTTTTTGATGGCAAAGACGTAACCGGATTAAAAGGCCAGCCCCTGCGTGACTGGCGTTCTGATTGTGCTATGATTTTTCAGCAGTTTAATTTGGCTGGCCGTCTCGACGTTCTGACCAATGTTCTTACGGGCCGCCTCAATAAAGTTTCAACTTTATCTTCGGTCTTGGGGATGTGGAGCGACAAGGACCGTGCCATTGCTTTGGCCGCGTTAGAGCAATTTGATATGGCCTCATTTGCAGCACAGCGCGCAGACAGCCTGTCCGGCGGTCAGCAGCAGCGCGTCGCCATTGCCCGTGCATTGGTTCAGGAGCCGCGGTTGATTTTGGCTGATGAGCCAATTGCCTCGCTCGACCCGCGCAACACGAAGCTGGTTATGGATGGACTCCGGACCATTAACCGTGATCACGGCATTACTATCATTTGCAATTTGCACTCATTGGATTTGGCAAAAAGCTACTGCGGTCGTTTGATTGGCATGGCTGGCGGCCGGATCGTGTTTGACGGTGCGCCGGAAACGCTCACCAACGAAATCGCCCGTGAGCTTTACGGGTTGGAATCAGGCGATGTCATGGACGAAGGAATGGACGCCAATTCCGCCTCCGGCCTTCACGTCCCCGTCATGTCTGAATCCGTAAGACAGGCCTTCGCTGCCTGAACATCAGCGCAAAATATCCACTCCCAACTTTGAACCTTGAATGGAGATCAATATGATCAACCGTCGTACCCTTCTTGCTGCGTCCGCAACTGTATTTGTTCTTACCGGCACCGCCTTTGCTGATTGGAAAGCCCAATATCCTGAGCTGGTCTTTGCCGTTGTCCCTGCCGAAAATGCGTCGGGCGTGACCGAGCGCTTTGAGCCGTGGATGGCCTATCTGTCAAAAGAACTCGGCGTCAAAGTTACACTGCGCATTGCCAATGATTATGCTGCCGTTATCGAAGGCCAAAAAGCCGGAAACATCCATATCGGAGGCTACGGTCCTTCTGCATTTGTCCGCGCTTTTACTGTTACTGAAGGCGGCGTTGAACCCTTTGCAACCAATATTAACTCCGACGGTTCAACCGGCTATTACTCAGTTGCTTACACTATGGCGGGGACTGAAGGCACCAAACTGGAAGATTTCAAGGGCAAAAACCTTTGCCTCGTCGACCCAAACTCTACATCCGGCTACAACGTGCCATTGTTTGCAATGAACGGCATCGGTATAGATCCTAAGGCTTATTTCTCCAACGTTGTCAGTGCTGGCAGCCATGAAAACGTGATCACTGCGTTGGCAGCGGGCACTTGCGATATCGGTTTTAATTGGTGGAATTCTGAGGAAGACACCAACTTGATGCGCATGGACCGTAAAGGTATGGTAAAAGCATCCGACTACAAAATCGTATTCAAATCCGAGCTAATCCCCGGTTCGCCGGATGCTTTCCTCAAAGCCTTGCCGGATGATTTGAAAGCCGCAATCCGCAAAGCCTACGAAGAAGCCCCGACAAAAGACAAAGCTGCTTTTGACAAATTGTCTGATGGCAAATGGTTAGGTTGGTCACCCGTTAACGTGGACACTTATAAAGTGACGTTTGAGTTGCAGAAATTCGTTGACGATCTTCGCAAAAAACAAGGCAGCTAAACTCCCCGCTGCATTTCAGGCAACCGGCCCATGCCCCCATGGCCGGTTGTTTTTATATTGAAATTTCCAAACCAAGGGTCACGCAATGGCTGTTACCAATTCACTGTCAAACAGCTTGCCTGCTGATCGTCTGGCGTTTTTGAACGATGTTTATAATTCTGCAATTTCTGCCAAAAGACGCCAAACCTTAATCGACTTGGTTGTTCTGTTGATTTCCGTTCTGGTCGCTGGTTTTGTTGCCGAAGTGCGCCCCGTAACCTTCTTTGAAAATGCCTTTCGTTTCTTCTCATACTTCGGGCGCATATTCACGCTTGAGACCGGAGCATCGGTTTTCAGTGATCCCCGCGAATGGTTCTGGGGCATCAACAAATGGCTGGTGTTGCTATGGGAAACCATCGTTATTGCTTATGTCGGCACGCTGCTTGGTGCGGTTTTTGGCTTTATTCTTTGCTTTTTAGCGTCTGCTAATCTGGTCTCAAATGCTTGGATCAGGCTGAGCGCAAAACGTTTTTTAGAACTTTGCCGCACCGTACCGGATTTAGTGTTCGCGCTGATTTTCGTGACATCCTTCGGCCTAGGGCCTTTGCCTGGAGTTTTGGCAATCGCAATCCACACAATGGGTGCTCTTGGTAAATTATTTTCTGAAGTCGTTGAAAACATTTCCATGCATCCTGTTGAGGGCGTAACTGCCGCCGGTGGTTCGTGGACACAAACGGTACGCTTTGCTGTTGTACCACAAGTTATGTCGAACTTTTTGAGCTACACCTTGCTGCGATTTGAAATCAATGTCCGGGGTGCCGCCGTTATGGGATTTGTGGGCGCAGGCGGTATCGGGCAGGATCTGGTCGAGGCTATCCGCAAGTTTTATTATTCCGACGTGTCGGCGTTGCTCATTTTAATTATTGCGACTGTTATGCTGATTGACGCCGTCACGGAGCGCGTGCGGCACATTGTGATCGGATTGGATGAAGCCAAATGATGAGCTCCCGTGCGAAAATATTGGTCGACGAGCAAGCCGTCAAAGCCCGCCATGGTGCTGTTTACAAAGCGGGCAAACGGCAAACCATGACCATGTTCCTGCTGGTGATCGCTTTGCTGCTTGGCTTGATTTTGGGCCTTGGCTCTCTGAATATTAAATGGGAAACTGTTCTTTCAGGCTTCGGTAAACTTGGTGATTTCATGTATTTCATGCTGCCGCCTTCAACCGGCACATGGACCAAGTTTGGTGTTTACGCCTATGCGCTGGCTGAGACTTTGGCGATTGCATTGCTCGGTGTTTTGCTGGCAGCTTTGCTGGCGTTTCCTTTCGGTTTTCTAGCGGCCAAAAACGTCGTGCCAAATTGGCTGATACATTTTTTCACACGGCGGTTTTTAGATTCTGTGCGCGGCGTTGATGAATTGATTTGGGCACTGATATGGGTTGGCGTTGTTGGGCTTGGCCCATTTGCAGGTGTGCTCGCTTTGGTATGCGCTAACTTTGGTGCATTTGGAAAATTGTTTTCAGAAGCCATAGAAGTGGCCGACAAGCGCCCGATAGAAGGCGTTGTGTCATCCGGCGGCGATGGCGCGCAGCGCATCGCTTTTGGCATTATTCCCCAAATTTTTCCCGTTATTGCTGGCCAAGTCCTTTATTATTTCGAAAGCAACACGCGTTCGGCAACGATCATCGGGATAGTGGGCGCAGGAGGCATAGGCTTGCATCTGGTTGAGCAAATACGAACGCTGGAATACCAACACGTGTCAGCCATTATCTTGATGATTTTGGTGCTGGTGGCCGCTATCGATTATCTGTCAACACGGCTGAGATTTGCAATTATTGGAAACTCGAACATGGTGCATTAAGGCGGCTGGCGCAATTTTAGTTGGGCTTATTGCTGTGCGGGCACCACCATCGAGTCTGATGCGTCACTGGTCTAACCCCGTTTTCAGTTTGCTTCGTCAGCAATAAAATCTTGGTTCATTATGCTTGGAGCGATGCTAAATGCTTAATCGCTTAGCGTTCCGACGCCATTTTGGTATGATGAAGAAACAGATTGCATTTTAGCGCATTAAACGGCCAAAACCGGGGGTTATCCCTCGGGGCCAACTCTCAATCCACATTTTAAGCCTGCGCGTCATGCGCGTGGGACCATAATATGAACAGCGAAGATGGTTGTGCACAAGTGGACCCTATCGCAAGGCTGCAGCCAAGTGGGAATAACCGTTGCATTTCACGGGTGATTTTTGTCTAAACTTGTTTCTCGCCCGCGCTTTTGCCGTCAGAGCTTTTGGAACGTTCGTCAAAGCGCTCTTCGCCTTTCAAGAGATCTTCACCGGTTTTCATTTCAACCTCACGTTCTTCCTTTCGGGTCTGGCGGTGAAGGCTGTTTGCAGCGGCTTTGCCTGCTTTAATTTCTGCCTGCGATAGCGCTTTTTCTGACGGACTTACTTCAGGCTTTTGTTCCATTTTAATGGCCATGATTGTTTCCCAAATTTTGCCCGCGCGTACATTTCGCAAGGATCAATGACTTAAAGCGTTGCGCACATTAAAAGTTCCAAATTTCTAAAACAAAAATGTATTACACCAGTGCAAACAGACCACACCAAAATCGCCCAGATCACCATTTCAATCATGTGAATAGAACCCGGCGCACCGTTTGGCTGCCAAGTCA
>JANOPZ010000039.1:0-22153 GCA_031422195.1 Limoniibacter sp.
GGCTCCGTGTTTGAACGCTCGATGACCGTTGGGGGAGCGCCGGAAAACACCGGGTTCGACCGCTACTTCTTCAACTCGATTTTCATCTCTTCGGTGTCTGTACTTCTGGCGCTGGTGATTGGCACGCTGGCAGCTTTTGGGTTTTCCCGCTTTCCGCTGGCAGGCAATGATACCTATCTCTTTATCATCCTGACAACGCGCATGTTGCCCGCGATTGTTGTGATCATCCCGGTCATACTGATGTTTAGAGCGGGGGGCCTTTCAGGGTCTTATATCGGGATCATCCTACTTTACACGGCTT
The DNA here is from genome assembly GCA_031422195.1 of Limoniibacter sp. Classification (GTDB taxonomy): domain Bacteria; phylum Pseudomonadota; class Alphaproteobacteria; order Rhizobiales; family Rhizobiaceae; genus JALOTE01. The sequence continues at coordinate 302 of JANOPZ010000039.1, forward strand.
TCAACCTCGCTTTCACGATCTGGATGATGAAGAGCTTTTTTGATGAGTTATCGCTGGATGTCGAAGATGCGGCCCGCATCGACGGCTCGTCCGGCATCAAGGTGTTCTTCAAAATCAGCCTGCCACAGGTGGTGGCTGGCCTTGCGGCCACATTCGTCTTTGGCTTGATTCTGACCTGGAATGAGTTCCTCTTTGCGCTTCTTTTGTCAGGCAGTGATACGCGGACTGTGCCGGTGGCAATGAACCAAGCCGTTTCTTCCGGCGGGCGCGGCACCGACTGGACGCTGCTTGCGGCTATTGAAACACTTTTCTTGATACCTGTTTTCCTTGTTACGTTCTTCTTGCAGGACCATTTGCTGCGCGGCGTAACCTTTGGCACCGTGAAACGCTGACATGTCGACGATCGAAATCAAAAAAGTAACCAAACGGTTTGGCGATTTTGTCGCCGTCCGCGATGCCGATCTGTCGGTTGGCGCAGGCGAGGTATTGTGCCTTCTTGGCCCCTCTGGCTGCGGCAAGACGACGACCCTGCGCATGATCGCCGGGCTAGAGCGCGCGACTTCCGGCGACGTTATGATTGCTGGACAGCGCATGAACGAGTTGCCGCCCGAAAAGCGCGATATCGCGTTGGTATTCCAGTTCTATGCGCTTTATCCGGCGCTGACCGTGGGGCAGAATATTGCAATGCCATTGCATTATGAGCGCCTTTCCAAGGCGGAGACCGATGCACGGATCCTGAAGGTCGCGGGCATCATGCACTTGACCGAGGTGTTGAACCGCATGCCCGGCCAGATTTCCGAGGGCGAAAAACAGCGTCTGGCCGTTGCCCGCGCAATTGTGCGCGATCCGAACTGCTTTCTATTTGACGAACCCTTGTCGCGCCTCGATGTCGAGTTGCGCCATTCGATGCGCGGCCAGATCAAAGAGGTTCTGCAAGGCCTCTCGAAAGCCACCGTAATTGTCACCCATGACCAGCTTGAAGCCCTTACGATGGCCGACCGGATTGCCATCATGCGCGACGGCCAGATTGAACAGGTCGGAAGCCCGCATGATGTCTTTGCCAAACCCGCCAACGTTTTTGTGGCCAGTTTTATCGGCACACCTCAGATGAACCTGATGGATGCCGATCTTATTGGTGTCGAAGGACAGCAGGCGACTTTGAACCTAAGCGGAACCAAGCTTGTGGTGCAGGCTGATGCGGCGGTCGCCGGGCTGAAACCTTCGCAGATAAAACTGGGCGTGCGACCTCGCGCCTTTGCACCCGTGCAAGACGCTGGCATGGGAACGATCAGTTCAGTTGCCGAACTGATTGAGCCGATGGGCGCCGAGACGCTGATCCATGCCCGAACGGCCGCCGGCGGTGACATCCGGGTTGTCGTGCCACGCGACCGCAGGGTCAAGGTCGGCGAGTTGTTGCACCTAATGCCGGAGGCAGGCCAGGTTCACTTTTTTGCCGAAGATGGAAAGGCGGTGCGCGCATGAGCGACAAGGGACCCCAAATCTTGAAAAAAGGCATGACACCAGCCGCCGCATTGCGCCTTGAGTATGCAATCATTGGGCTAGGCATATTTGCCTTGATCCTTATCTTTCAGCCGTTCAGTATCACCCTTTTTGCTATTGGCAGCGCGCTGGTTGTCGCCGCCGGGCTGATCAACAATCTGTTACCGATGGCACAGCCGGGCGTTGAACTGCGCAGGGTCCTATGGGCCGCGATGATCGTCGCGATGGTATTCTGCATTGTGCTTGTCGTCGCGATTGCCGCCGCACATTTTTACGGCGTAGCCTTCCTTGCGCCGCCAAATCCCGACACAACGGCAGGCAAAGTACAATTGGCAACAGCACCCTTTTGGCGCCAACCGCTGGTCTGGGGCATTACGGCTGTGGCAGCCGTGCTTGCCCTGTTGCTTTCTGTTTTCAACAAAGATGGCAAATGAAAAGATGGCAAACGAAAAGATGGCAAACGACACGCGCCACGATGTTTCTGTCATTGGTCTTTATATCCTTGACGTGCTGGGCTGGCCCGTCACCCGCATCCCCGACCGCGGCAATGTAGACTTTATCGAAGAAATCCGCCTAACGGTTGCGGGCACGGCGGGTGGAACCGTGGTCGATACTGCGAAATTGGGCCTGCGAAGTTTGGCTGTCGGCGCTGTGGGTGATGATGAAAAGGCTGACTGGGTGCTGATGACCCTTGAAAAGCATGGCATCGACATTTCGTGCATGCAGCGGCTCTCCGGCGTGCCGACCTCGGCCAGTATTTTGAACGTGCGGCCGAACGGCGATCGCCCTGCGCTGCATATGCGCGGCGCGTCTGACCACTTTGACGTGCCGCCTGCGATGTATGACGCGGTCTTCAATGCTGCAATCGTCCATCTCGGTGGCACCGGCCTGTTGCGGAAGCTAGACGGCCCGGCCTCGGTGACGCTTTTGCGCGAAGCCAAAGCGCGCGGGTGCATCGTGACCTTCGACCTGATCGCGGCGAACGCCGAGACGGCTGCTATCGTCAAGCCGCTCCTGCCCTATATCGACTATTTCATGCCTTCGATCGAAGAGGCGCGCGATATGGCTGGCCTGTTGACAGCCGAGGATTGCGCAAGTTTCTACCTCGACCAAGGCGCCAAGGCTTGTGTCTTCACCTTGGGGGCTGAAGGGGCCTATTATGCCCATAGTGATGGTACCCGTCTGGCATCGCCCGCCTATGACATTCGCGTCGTGGATACGACCGGCTGCGGCGATGCCTTCGATGCGGGCTTTATTGCTGCACTTCATCACCGGATGGATCTTGAAACGTCCTTGCGCTTTGCGCAGGCGTCTGCAGGGCTGGTTGCCTCAGGGCTCGGTTCGGATGCAGGGATTGTGTCGTTTGCTGGCACAATGGAAGCAATGCGCACTTGGAAGATCAAATCCGGTCGATAGCCACCAAGGCAAAGGAGTAGGGCGATGGAACGCATGGGACAGGTGATCCGGCTGCAGCCGAAGGTGATCGCGGAATATAAGCGCATCCATGCCGCTGTCTGGCCCGAGGTGTTGGCAGCTATTGCAGACAGCAATATCCGCAACTACACGATTTTCCTGAAGGAACCCGAAAACTTGCTCTTTGCTTACTGGGAATATCACGGCAACGATTTTGCTGCCGATCTTGCCAAGATGGCTCTCATCCCCCGAATGCGCGACTGGTGGGTGATCACCGAGCCAATGCAGATCCCCTTAGAGACCCGCAATCCCGGTGAATGGTGGGCGCGGATGGAAGATGTGTTCCACACTGGCTAACGCAGGCGTTAGCCGGTCTTGGCCCAGCCGTCTCTTATATTGCGCTGGCCCAACACGTGCAGCGCATTGTAAGTCAATTGTAACGGCACATGCCGCTTTGCAGGTGTGCCGCGGTTATTCTCTGAGATATAGATATGCACCCTATGCGGGTGATCTACTTCCGTCACATGAGGCGTCCAGAGCAGTGGGTTAAAGCCGAGTTTCATTAGTTTTGCCTCCCCGCAACAAAAATAACGTCAAACAGTATCGCCCCCGATATCAACTACTGATATAACAGTGCAGTTCAATCCTAAGTGGAGAAATCGATGAACATGCCACACAATCCCGCTTCGGCCACCAACGTCGCCCTTTTGCGCGCGCAGGCCTTTATGTCACCGTCGCTGGTGCCATCGATCTCAACCGAGCTGCTGGCTACCGCCGATGGTGAGTTGAACCGCGAACTGCATGATTTTTTGTTTAGTCCGCCTTCGAACCCAACGCTTCTAACAGGCAAAAATATCGCCATCTGCTGCACCAATGGCGTGGAAGAGATTGAGATCCTGGGCGCAAAGAAATGGCTGACCGAACACGGTGCGGTTGTGCATGTGGTGGCACCGCGCCTTGGTGAGACGCACCCGACGCTTGGCCTACGCTTTCCGCCACAGACCAAGACCCATGTGCTGGCTGTGCGTTTAATGGAAAATGCAGGCTGGTTGCCGATTGATTGCTACATGGATGCTGCACGTGTCGCAGATTATGACGCATGCATCTACCCGGGCGGCTGCTGGAACCCCGATGCCTTGCGCGCTGATAAAGACGCGCAACGCTTTGTGGCAGAGATGCTGGCCTCAGGCAAACCAACCTCTGCCATATGCCATGGCCAATGGGTGATGGTCAGCGCTGGCATCCTGAAGGGGCGCCGTGCGACGGCGGTTTGGAACATTCACCCGGACCTCGCCAACGCGGGAGCTATCGTGCTGGACGAACCTTGCGTGGTGGACGGCAACCTGATCACGGCTCGCTTCCCCTATGACCTGCCGCGCATGGTCGCGGCCTTGGTGCAGCAACTGGTAAAGTAGAGAGCCGTCGCCGGGTGTTTAGTCCCGGCATTTGACCTACGGTGTGCCGTTTGACGGCTTTGCGGGCTCAGGAGTGGGCGGCAATGCGGACGAAATTGACCTATTGGCTATGGTGTTGATTTGTAATACGTTGCCGGAACGATGGTAGTGCAGCAAGTCTTCACAAAATAACCAGCCTGCATGCAAAACCCCGCGATTTCGTGTTCGCGGGGTCTTGGTTTTGCATTCTGACAGATCAGAAAGCAGGTTTGACCGTTTCGACGTTTTCTTTTGTTACCACGGTTAGCGGAATCGGCAGTCGGGCTGCGACTTTCTTGCCGTCCATGATTTCAGCGATTGTATTGATGGCAAGAATGCCATCTTCGGTCGGGGACTGTACGATTGTAGAATACATCTCACCGGTACGGATCGATTGAAAGGCGTCAACCTGGCCGTTGATGCCCACTGTGGGCGGCACGGGCATACCGGGTTTGGCCTCTTTCCAGGCATCGATGAAGCCGCGGGCCATGGTGTCGTCATTGGCATACACACCTTGGATCTGGTCACCAAAGCGAGTGATCAGGTCGCGGCTGGCGACAAGTGCTTTTTGCTGGTCAAAATCGGCATTAACAGTGTCAAGCACAACAATCTTTGAACCAATCTTGGCCAGTTTTTCTACAAAACCGTTGACCCGTCCAATAGTGGTGCCGTTGCCAGCTTGCCCAGCGATGATGATGACCGAGCCTTTGCCTTCCAAAGCTGTGTTAAGCGATTCTGCTGCCATCTCGCCTTCTTGATAAACATCGGGCCCAGTGAAGGAGACGATGAATTCATTTGCTGCCGCATCCATCGGCGAATTTATCAATATCGATGGGATACCTGCCTCTTTGGCGCGGGCTAATCCCGGGATATAGGCTTGCGGGTCGAGTGGCCACAAAATGATGCCGTTAACGCCGCGAGCGATGCAAGTGTTCATTTGCTCGGTGCCGATCTGTACATCGAAGTTTTGGCTTAGACGGATAATTTCAATGCCAAGCTCTTTGGCGCGCGTATCGATCGCTTCGTTCGCCGGGGTAACATAGGGATGGGCGTCAGCCGCAGTCACGTAGCAGACTGTCTTGGCATTTGCCCAGCCGGATGACGTTATGATAGCAACAGTTCCAAGCAGAATTGCGAGTTTGTTGATTGCAAGTTTGTTGGCCATGGTTTCCTCCTGTTATGGCTTTAGTCGTTAGATGGCGGGTGCCCCTTGGTTGCGAGGGCCTTGGTTGCGAGGGCCTTGGTGTCGAGGGCCTTGGCGGATGGTACGGTCCAGCAAGAGGAGAAGGATCAGGATCGACCCCATAACCACTTGCTGGAAATAGGCAGGGATCGACTGGAACTCCATCGCGGTGGTTAAGGCAGTGATGGTGAGAACCCCGCCCAAGGTGCCAAGAGCCGATCCTTTTCCACCCTCAATACGGGTTCCGCCGACCACAACTGCTGCGATGATAACCACCAGTATTTCAGAACCGAACATGGGAGAACCGGTGTTGGTGGTTAGGCTTTGCAGGGTGCCTGCTAACCCGGCCAGAATGCCGGCAAATATAAAAGACAGAAACACCGTCCGGTCGGGCGAAATGCCGCTGGCAGTTGCCGCTTCAGGATTGGAGCCAACGGCAAAGAGGTTACGGCCGGCCACCGTCCATACCAGCCAGACATGCAGACAGAGAATAAGCCCGATAAACAGCATTGATCGGAGCGTGAAGACCTCCATGTAAACCTTTGACATCATGATCGACAGCATGATGTCAGTCCCCGGCACCGGCTGACTTTCGGTCAACCAATGTGCAATTGCGCGAAAAGCGAGCATTGTTGCAAGCGTGGCCACAAGCGAGTTGATCCGGAAAACAACTGTCAGAATTCCGTTGATCGCGCCAAGGGCTGCACCCGCTAGAACGCTAACTGCGGCCGCGGGCCAGACCCCGAGGGTTGGTTGCAGCATGACAGCGATGATGCCGCAAAGACCAAAGATTGAACCCACTGAAAGATCGATCTGCCGCGCAATTAGGAGGACCGTCATGCCTATTGCGATTAGGCCGATTGAAGCACCTCGATCAAGACCAAGAGATAATGTGTTGATCCGGAGAAATCCTGGCACGAGCAAGGTTGCAAAAATCAGTGTCGCCCCGAGGATGATGATGACGCGGAAACGTGTGATGGACTGGAAGGACCGCAGCATCAGGCACTCCCTCGACGCCGCAGTGCCATATCGAGTGCGACCGCTATTGCAATCAACAGCCCAAGGACAAAACCTTGATCTGGCGTGCGCACGCCATTCAGCACCATTACATTGGTCAAAAGCTGAACAAAGAGAAGCCCGATGATGGCGCGAGGCACCGAACCAGCCCCACCACTGATCGAAATACCGCCGACCACCACCGCGGTGATTGCGCTGAATTCATAGCCTACGCCAACCAAAGGCCGTGCACTTTGCAGAGTGAGACCTAGAAGCGCACCTGACATGCCACCACAAAGGCCGGTCAGCACGAAAGCCCCAGCTTTGACCGCGCGCACCGGAATGGCACTTGCTTCTGCGGCAATAGGGTTTCCCCCGGTTGCCGTGGTCCAGCGACCCCAATAGCTGCGCGATAAGATAAGGTGGCCGACTAAGGCGACAGCGCCAAAGATTACGACAATGACCGGAATGCCGAAAATGCGCCCCTTAACGAAATCGGCGGTCGCAGGGTTAGTGCCATAGACGATTACGCCGCCTACAACCGATTGCACAATCCCGATGACAATGGTCCCGACCCCAAGAGTGGCAATGATCGGGTTAATCCCAACATAGCCGACAAGAATGCCCGAGACGAGACCGCAGAAACCTGCCAGCATTATAGCCAGCACAAAGGCCGGGACAGTGCCCAGCATTGGCTGCAAGGCCAGCGATAGGATCGCCCCGCACGCGATGGTCGCCGGCACGGAAAGGTCGGCTAGTCCGCCCACAACCAACACAAAAGTCATGCCCACGACTATGATGCCAATGATCGACATGTTTGTCAGGACGTTGAGGAAATTGCCAGAGGTTAGAAACATCGGACTCGAGAAGGCGCCCACTATCAGAACGCCGAATATAGCAAGGATCAGCCCTCCACGGGTGATGAGAAGCGCCAGCGGCGTTTCGCGTCGGTACCGTTCGGCCACCGGCTGTCTGGAATCGGTAACGCCGGTCATGCAGCCTCTTCCCCGGTTGCAAAGGCCATGATGCGCTCTTCGGTCAGTTCTGCGCGGTTGAGGAGCGCCACTCCTTCGCCGTCGCGCATGACGAGCACGCGGTCGCAGACTCCGATCACTTCAAGCAGTTCCGATGAGATCATAATTACGGCCATGCCTTTGGCCACAAGCTCGCCTATGATGCGGTGAATCTCGGCTTTTGCGCCGACATCAACACCACGGGTTGGCTCATCCAATATCAAAACCGACGGTTTGGTCGAAAGCCACTTTGCTATGACGGCCTTTTGCTGGTTGCCACCCGATAGGAGGCTTACCCGACGTTCCGGATCAGACGGAGAAATACCCAGATCGCGAACATAGCCCTTGGCAAGGGCCGTATCCTCGCTGACGCTAATGCGCCCAGCTTGTGAAATGCGGCGCAGGATTGGCAAGCTGATGTTTTCGCGAATGTTCATCGCCGGAACGATGCCCATGGCTTTTCGGTCTTCAGGCACATAGGCGATGCCTGCCTCGACAGCTTCGGCGGGCGAGCCAATACTCACCGGTTTGCCGTAAATCAGTATGCGGCCTGCAACCGGGCGATTCAGTCCGAAAATCACGCGTGCAAGTTCAGTGCGACCGGCACCGATAAGGCCCGTCAGCCCGAGGATTTCCCCGCGCCTTACTTCAACGCTGATGTTGCGAAAGTGTCGGCCATCACTCAAGCCTTCTACTTTTAGAACCGGGACGCCGATGGTGGCAGGAGTCTTGGGAAAGACATTCGTGACCTCGCGCCCGACCATGCGGCGGATCATTTCTGCGGCGGTGATGCCAGCGGCCGGGCGGCTGTCGACCATAGCACCGTCTCGCAGCACGGTCACATCATCTGCAATGTCGAGCACTTCTTTCAGCCGGTGGCTGATATAAATAATTGCAACGCCACGTGCCTTCATCCGGCGAAGGATAGCAAAAAGTGCAGTGGTTTCGCCTTCGCTGAGGCTCGAAGTGGGCTCGTCCAAAACGATGATACGAGGCTCTGCAGCATAGGCCTTGGTAATTTCAACCAGCTGCTGCTGGCTGATCGGTAGATCACCTAGCCGGGCATTGGCATCGATGGATGCACCAAGCTCGGCAAGTAAGTTGGCAGTGTCCGCAACCATCAGTGCTCTATCGACGATGCCCCAGCGTTTTGGCATCCGGCCAAGAAACACATTTTCTGCCACAGTCAGGTCAGGTGCTAAGTTCAGCTCCTGGTGCACCATGCGAATACCAAGTCGCTGCGCATCAGCTGGACGCATCATCCGCACTTCGGTGCCTGCGATTTCCGTCGTGCCGCTGGTGGGCCGGTAGACACCGCTCAGCACCTTCATGAGGGTTGATTTGCCTGCGCCATTTTCTCCGACGATGGCATGGATACGACCATACTCTACTGTCAGATTGACGTCTGAAAGGGCGGTTACACCGGGAAAGATCTTGGTTATTCCGCGCATGCGCAGGGCGATGATTGGTGTAGACATATCTCCCCCCTGCAATTGTTGCACATTTCTGCCCAGCTCGCCCGCCAAGCTTGCTAAATTTGTTACACTAATATAACACTGATCGCAAGGGTAGTTTCTGTCTCGACAAAATGCTGGATAGCGGTATGGGTGCTCAAGGTTGCAAGACTAAAATATTACTCTTATGGCCGACCGGATATCGCGCCATTCGGCGCCAGGAGAAAGATCGATGACGCCCGAAGACAATTCGGTAACGGACCGCCTTGGTTTTCTAGATGGCGTGACTTTAAGTCGTCAGCTTCCGCTGAGCGAGCAGGTCTACAATCTGGTCCGAAAGGCCATTGTGATGGGTCACCTGCCCCCTGGGGCCCCTATCAGCGAGCCCGAGATTGCAGCACGCTTGGGCATCTCGCGCACGCCGGTGCGCGAGGCGGTCAAGAAAGTTAGCGATGAAGGCCTTGTGGAAGTCTTTGCGCAGCATGGAACTTTCGTGTCTGACATCCGCCGCGCGCAGGTGGAAGAGGCCTATATTATTCGCATCGCGCTGGAGAGCGAAAGCGTGGAGCGGGCGGCAGGCAATATCAGCCAGCACTATTTGCAGAACATCGAGGACATTCATCATGCGCACGAAACGGCTGTACGGCGAGCCCGCTATGATGAGGCAATTGCTCGGGACGATGACTTGCACCGGGCAATTGCTGAGGTGAATGGTTTGCATATGCTGTGGAAGGTGGTTGATATCACCAAGGCACAGATGGACCGCTGCCGCCTCTTAAGTTTGCCAGACCCCGGTGCAGGGCTGGAAACGATTGCCCAGCACCGCGCCATCATTGACGCCCTTGCCGCTGGAAACCCTGACATGGCACGGCAGGCAATGAAGCTGCATTTGGCAACATCTTTGCGCAATACGCTTCGTTATCTTGACCGGACGGGTTCAACCTAACTGGCTGGAAGAAAAGGGGGGCACTCCTTCAGGTATTTCACCAGCGCAAAGCGACGCGCAGAGGGTTGAAAGTCACTGCGCTGGGCCTTGATGTGCGGCCTTGGTGTACGGTCTTGGCTGTGATGCACCGCTTGCTGATGCCCGTGCTGCGTTGCAGGCAGCTTGGGATATTGGCATTTGCTACTATGACCGCGGCCCTTACATCGTGGCGCCGATCTGCCAAGGGACAAACTCATTGTCGCCGTAACCGATGATCTCGGACTTGGTGCGCTCGCCTGACGCGACGCGCAGGATGTGGCGGAAGATCTCGGCACCCTTGTCGGCAAGGCTGACCCCGTCAAGGATGTCACCGCAATTGAGGTCCATGTCCTCGATCATATGGTCGTAAATATAGGTGTTTGACGCCAGCTTAATTGAGGGGGTCGGCTTGCAGCCAAAAGCCGATCCGCGCCCGGTGGTGAAGCACAGAATGTTGGCCCCGCCTGCAACCTGGCCGGTGGCCGAAACCGGATCATAGCCCGGTGTGTCCATAAAGACGAGGCCCCTTTCCGTCACGGGCTCAGCATAGGCAAAGACGCCGTTCAAATTGGTTGATCCACCCTTTGCCGACGCTCCGAGAGACTTTTCCAAGATCGTCGTTAGCCCCCCCAGCTTGTTGCCGGGCGAGGGGTTGTTGTTCATCTCCATGTCGTGGCGAGCGGTATATTCCTCCCACCAGCGGATAGTAGCGGCTAGTTTTTCGCCGATCTCAGGGGTCGCGGCGCGGCGCATCAAAAGGTGTTCGGCTCCATAGATTTCAGGTGTTTCGGACAGGATCGCTGTACCGCCTTGGGCTACCAGCAGATCGACGGCAACGCCAAGCGCCGGGTTTGCAGTGATGCCCGAATAACCGTCCGACCCGCCGCATTGCAGGGCCAGCATCAGCTCCGAAGCAGGGGCAGTGGAGCGTTCGGCCTTGTTCACTTCCGGCAGCATCTCGACAATGGCGCGATAGCCTGCTTCTACGGTTTTGGTCGTACCGCCCACTTCTTGAATCGTTAGGGTTCGAAAAGTGGTGTTTTCGGTAACACCATAGCTTTGCATCCACCGCGGGATCTGGAATGCCTCGCACCCGAGGCCAACCATCAGAACGCCACCAACATTGGGGTTCATTGCATAACCCCATTGCGTGCGGCGCAAAATCTCGTAAGCGGCACCTTTGACATCAACTCCGCAACCCGTGCCATGCACCAATGAGATAACGCCGTCTATGTTAGGATAACCGGCAAGGACCCCAGACTCTTCGACCCGCCGTGCAATATGGCGGGCGGCGCTCGCCGAGCAATTGACCGAGGTCAAAACGGCGATGTAATTCCGCGTGCCATATCGGCCATCAACCCTGCGGAACCCTTGGAAGGTTTGGCGCTGGCCATCGGGGACAAAGGCGGTCGGCTGCGCCTCAGTGCCGTAGGCATAGGCGCGGTCAAAGGTGTGCAGATAAACGTTCTTTTCGTGCACCCAATCCCCTGGCGCTATGTCGGACGTCGCAAAGCCAATGACCTGACCATACTTTACCACTGGGGCATTGGCAGCAATTGCTTCCACCGCCATCTTGTGACCACGCGGTACACGTTCTTTTGGCACCACGCCATTGACGCGCTGACCGGGAGATAAAGCATCGATGGCTACGACGATATTGTCGGCTTGGGTCAGACGTAGCGCCCGTGCATCCTGATCTTTGGTGGATGTGTTCAACATTTCGGGGTATTCCTAGTGTGTCGAGGACAGGCGCCGAGCGACTGCTCCACGCCCTCCTCATGTAATACTAATATAACAAACACAGTCAAGCGGTTTGACCCTAAAGTGTCACCCGATTAAATACGGGGGAACTTTTATCCGCCGACACCCGAAGATCTGGCGTAACACTAGGTCCTGACCCAAGGCGCTTCATGCAGCCGTCTGGCCCGGGTTGCGTTACGAAATTAGGCACGCAAACATACAGAATTATTCGAAATTCCGGAAGGAACCTGAGCTTTTGACGTTTGCCTTCCGGAATTAGGTCGGCTCCAACCTTGAAGCGGATTTGGCCGCAATTGAAATACATGAGTTGATGGCGGGGTAGTAAGCGAATGGCAATCCAACACGAGCTCAATTTGAGACCCGCGCAAACGAGGACTTGTGGGGTGGATGTGGCTGGGGCAACATGGCCTGCGTCGTCCAAGCGACCCTTGTTAGCCTTTCGAGATGGCCAACGCTCCCCTTTCCGCTACTTTAAGACAATCCCTAAGACGATCCCTAAGACCATCCCTAAGACTAGGCGGCTCGCAGTAATGGATTTCCCACGGCTTCATTCCATACCTTAGTCTCGTTTTGGGCAGCTTTGCGCTTAAGTGTTGCCGTTTTCGGTCTGCAGCGCTCATCTGGAAAGCCGCCGTTTCGCTCAGACTGATAAAAGGCTTAAAAGGGTTGATTGCTGGTATTGACAGGCGCAGCGTTGCTTATGCACGATTAGGCAATGGCTGATATTAAAAATGACCAGTGCGCTTGACCAGTGCGCTTGACTTGGGTGGTTGGTCTCTGGCGGTCTAAATGCAACACAATCAATCCCAACGAACAACTCCGATGGGTAGAACAGTTTCAGGGCAAGCGCTCCAACAAGAAGCTTTTTAGCGCAAACCGATTTTCAGCGAAATAGTTCGCTTGTCATCGTTCTATTGCCTGATGACATTGCTTTGTCCAAAGGAAAAAACTGTTTTGTGGGCGTAGTTTTTATCGGGATACAAAATACTATCAGGAAATGTGCTCTGGTTCGGGCTGTCAGGAAAAAACTGTGTTTCAAGGCAAAGGCCTGCTCTTTGACCATAGTGCCTTCCGCCATGTCCGGTAACCGGCACATTGAGTTGATGGCCATCATAAAACTGTAAGCCTGGCTTGGTGGTTTGCACCAGCATGCTGATGCCAGATTTATGCGATGTCAAACGTGCTGCCGGGCGCAACCCATTTGACTGAAGCACAGGCTCAGACAAGACAAAGTTATGATCAAACGCGTGTGGCATTTGCCGAAAAGACCTTGGCTGGCGAAAATCAAAAACCGTATCTGCAACAGATTTTATCGCTCCGGTTGGAATTTGATCAGGCCCAACGGGCGTGTAATCATCAGCAAATATTTGCAAACTGTGGTTTGAAATGTCCGGCCCGCCATCCAAATTAAAGTAAGCGTGCTGTGCCAGGTTTACAGGTGTTGCTTGAGTGGAATGGGCGTCGAATTTCACTTCCAATTGGGTATCAGCGGTGATGGTATAAGTGCAAGATACGACCACCGTTCCGGGAAACCCTTGGTCGCCATTAGCTGAAGTCAGGCAAAGTTTAACATGATCTTTCGAGAGATCTGCAATTTGCCAGATACGGCGGTCAAAGCCCCCGGAGCCACCATGTAATGTTGTCTTTTCGGCTTCATTACAATCTAAATTAAAGGTTTGGCCAGCAAGAGAAAACGTGCCGCCAGCAATCCGGTTGGCATAGCGCCCGACAACAGCGCCAAAGTAAGGCGAATGGCCGGGATAGGGATCAAAACGATCAAACCCAAGCGTCAAGGGCAGGCGCTCACCGCCTTGAAGCTGCAGACGAAGATCTTGCATTAGAGCCCCCCATGTCAGGATCTTGGCTTGTAGTGCGTCTGGTCGACCGATTGTCACTTGCTGAACAGGCTGGCCATCAAAATAGCCCACAGTGTCGTGTGTTAGGTTTAGCAACTTCATTCGGTTTCTTGGGCGGTGTCGCCTTTACCCACCCGGTTTGTCAGACGTGCCTGAAGCAAAACCACGGCCAAAAGAAACAACCCTCGAATGACCGATTGCCAATAGGCGGAAAGTGAAATCCAGCCCTTTCCGTTTTCGAAATTCAGGATTGTAAACAACACACCGAGCAGCAAAACACCTGCCAGTGTCGTGCCGACCGAGCCGGCACCACCCGTTAAAAGCGTGCCGCCAACCACAACAGAGGCAATCGCAAACAGCTCCCAACCGATCCCCTCAATGGGTTGGCCTGCACCAAATTGAGCAGCCAAAATGACGCCCGCAAGGCCAGCGCATCCACCAGACGCAAGATACACAAGGAAGGTGATGCGTTGCACCGGAAGCCCCATCATGCGCGCAGCATCCTCGTTGCCGCCAACGGCCAGAACACTTCTGCCGGTGCTTGTCAGGTTAAGGACGATCGATCCTAAAATGTAGGCAATAACAGCAATAAGCGCCGGAACGGGAAAGCCAAAAATATTGCCCTGACCCAACACCGTAAATGCTGTGTCATAGGAAACAGAAACCGATTGGTTTTGCGCTAAAAGCAATGCCGTGCCACTGGCCGCCAACATTGTGGCCAGCGTTGTAATAAACGGCATGATGCGCAATTGGGTGACAATCAGACCATTAAGTGTGCCGACCAGCAACCCTGCGATAAGCCCTGCAGCAAGCCCCGGAACCAGCCCATAAGGGCTGGCATAAGCAGCGCACACACTTGCAAGGGCAGCAACAGACCCGACAGATAGATCAATGCCACCTGTCATGATCACAAAGCACATGCCCAATGACACCAATGCGAACATTGAATTATATCGAAGTACGCTCAAAATGTTAAATGCGCCAAGGAAGTTATCATAACGCAGATAACCAAACAGGATCACTGCAAACAGCGTCAGCACAACGCCGTAAGTTGCCAGCAGACTGCCCATATCAAAACGTTGCTTCATGCCGCGTTCCCCCGTTCTTGCAACCAGACCGCGGCAATAATAATGGCGGCTTTAACAACCAGCGCGGCAGCATCCGGCACGCCATTGGCCAGCAATGTGTAGCGCACCAATTGAATAGTCAGTGCGCCCAGCAATGTGCCAATAATTGTGGCACGGCCACCCGATAAAAGTGTGCCACCTACCGCCACTGCAGCAATGGCGTCCAGCTCCATTCCCATACCCACCAGATTGGCATCAGACGCCGAGTTGATTGCGATAACAATTAGCCCTGCTACGCCTGCCAATGCGCCGGATATGGCATAGACAGCAATTTTGATCGGGGTCGTGGCAATGCCGGACAAGCGCGCTGCACGCTCATTGCCGCCTATTGCAAGCACTTGCCGACCAAAAGTTGTGCGCCGCAGTACCCAAGCTGCCAGTGCCACAATCAGGCCCATTAAAATGACTTGGACTGGGAGCCCAAACACGCGGCCAAGACCGATCACTTGAAATTCCGGCACTTTGAAAACTTGTAAATTGCCATTGGTCATAACCTGCGCGATGCCGCGTCCGGCAATGAACAAAACCAAAGTCGCAACAATAGGTTGAATCCGGTAGCGTGCGATAAGCCAGCCATTAAATGCGCCAAGTATCGTAGCTACTAGAATTGCGACAAGAATCGCCAAGGCTACCGCTGCGTAGATGGAGCCGATTTCCATCAATTTGCCCATAAATATCATCGGTGCAATTGCACCGGATATTGCCATGAGCGATCCAACGGACAAATCAATTCCACCCGTTGCGATCACCATTGTCATACCCACTGCGACAATAACAATAGTGCAAACCTGTGTGAGATTTACGTTCAACGTTTGCAGCGTCGCAAAATTCGGCGTCACAGCAAGGTTGAAGGCAATAAGCACCAACAGCGCAATTGCTGTGCCATACCGGCTGAGAAATTGTGAAGATGTCATAGCTGACCACCATCAGCCATTGCTGCCAACACGGCATCCTCTGTGAGTTCGCTATGGCCGATCTCAACAACGGTCAGGCCTTCACGTAAAACAAATACGCGGTTTGCGCCTTCGACAACCTCTTCAAGCTCTGATGAAATCATCAAAACCGCCAGTCCCTGATCTGCTAAAGACCGTATTAGTTTTTGAATTTCATCTTTGGCTCCAACATCAATACCGCGCGTCGGTTCATCTAAAATCAATAGTTTTGGCGACATTGCAAGCCAGCGCGCCAGCAGCACTTTTTGCTGGTTTCCACCTGAAAGTTCGCGGATCTTTTGATCAGGGCCAGTGCACTTAATGCCGAGCTGACGAATGAATTGGGTAGCGATTTTGCGGCTGCGTCCCTCATCGACTATGCCACTTCTGCCAAGCACGGGGCGCAGCGCCAACATCATATTGTCTGCCACGCTCATATCCGGAATTATGCCTTCAATTTTGCGATCTTCAGTACAAAATCCAATTCCGGCTTTTATCGCATCAATCGGTTGGCGGGGCGCAAATGGTTTTGTGGCAAGGCGCATTGTTCCGGTTTTTGCAACTGTGTCACCAAAGGCAAGCCGCGCTGTTTCTGAGCGGCCTGCGCCTAACAGACCTGCAAGGCCGACAATTTCGCCAGACGCCACCGAAAAATCGATACGTCGCGCCAAGCGCCCGTCTGACAGGTCATTGGCTTCCAGAACCATAGCTCCGGGTGCCTTTGCAGCAACACCAAAGCCAGTTGTCTTTCCAGCAGCGCGGGCAACATCGCGGCCTAGCATGGTCGACACCAGCTCCAGCTTTGTAATTTCAGCGATATTGGCAACACGAACCGTCTGCCCGTCGCGCATGATGGTAACGCGGTCACAGACTTGGTAGAGTTCATCAAGGCGGTGGCTGACAAACAACACTGAAACGCCATTGTCTTTCAGTCCTCTGATTACCGAAAACAGAACCTGTGCTTCGCGGTCATCCAGAGAAGATGTAGGCTCATCCATGATAACGAGGCGCGCTGAAAACCCGACAGCGCGCGCAATAGCAACCATTTGCTGTGTGGCCGTGGAAAACTGCGAAAGCGGAAGATCAACATCGAGGTTCAAATTAAACTTTGATAGCAAGCGCTGTGCTTCAGTGCGCATGGCTGGCCAGTCCAACAATCCGTAACGTCGCAATTCACGGCCCAAGCAGATGTTTTCGGTAACAGAACGCTGCGGTACTAAGTTTATTTCCTGATAAATTGTGCTGATGCCAGCATCTTGCGCTGCGCGAGGCGCGTTCACTTCAAATGGACGATCTTCAAAATTCACCTCACCACTGGTTTTACTGTGGTAGCCCGTCAACACTTTAATCAGGGTTGATTTGCCTGCGCCATTTTGGCCAATCAATGCGTGAACTTCGCCGTGCGCGACTTCAAGCGAGGCACCGGACAATGCGGCAATGCCGCTGAAAGTTTTGGTGATAGACCGCATCGACAACAAAGAAGAGGGCATGGCCAGACCGAACGTTTAATTTGCGCGAATATGCACAGAAAGCGGAGATCAAGGCGCCCATGTCAAGCAGGCGCAAGAAGAACGTTGCTGCGGCGGAAAAGCTTTTGTGGTGGGCCATAAAAATGCGCGTGCGGGGCACTGGGATGTCCCGCACGCTTTGCCTGTCAGTATGCGGTAGCCAATTCGGCTGCAGCATTTGACGCATCAAAAAACCGGTCCGGGTTAATGAGTTTGCCGGGGATAGCTTCGCCATTGGCATAAGCCATAGCAGTATCGAAGGCTTTCGGCCCAAATTTCGGGCTGCACTCGCAGACGGCAGATACTTTTCCATCAATAATAAGCTGGACGATTTCTTTTCCGCCATCAATCGACAGGATTATGATGTCTTTGCCAGCAACCTTACCGGCCGCTTCAATTGCAGAAATAGCACCAATCGCCATTTCATCATTATGCGCATAAATAACATCCGCATCAGGGTGCGCTTGCAACAGCGTTTCAGCAACTTGGCGGCCTTTATCGCGGGCAAAATCGCCGGTCTGTGAGGCAAGCATTGTGAAGCCGGCATTGGCTGCAATCACATCATCAAAGCCTTTTTTACGATCGTTGGCAGGAGATGAGCCTGTGGTGCCTTCAAGCTGAATGATTTTGGATTTGCCAGCAGCGTTGGCAATGAGCCAATCAGCAACGCGTTTGCCTTCTTCAATAAAATCTGAACCGATAAAGCAGACATAATCTTCACCGGCTTTGGCCAATGTTTGATCAACATTACGGTCGAGCAGAATAACAGGAATACCAGCGCCTTTTGCGGCCATGATGGCAGGGATCAATGGTTTTTCTTCGCGCGGCGCAAGGAAGATCAAGTCAACGCCTTGCGCAATCATTGAGTTCACATCAGCCACTTGTTTGGCGGCAGATCCAGCGGCGTCGGTATAAACCAGCTGCCAGCCACGGGCTTTGGCTTCGTCTTGCATGCTGGTGGTTTGTGCCAAACGCCAAGGATTGTTGCTTTCGGTCTGTGCAAAACCAACCTTATAGGTGTCTTTTTTTGCCAACATTGGTGCTGCTGCAAACGCTTTGCGCGCAAAAGTAGTGGCTGCAGCTGCGATCGTTGCGTTGATAAGCAGTTGACGGCGTGAAATACTCATATTGTTTTCCTCCCGAAAAGATAAATGGTGTTGCCAAGAATTCGAACGTGCGCCATTTATAATTATCAGTCAACGTCTATTTATGATTATAAATGAATAGAGTGATGCCGGCAGGTTTGATAGATTATTGGATAGAGTGAAGTGAACGCGGACGGCAGACCACCATTGACAGGCAATCGCATCAGAAAAGTTCGCGTTGCGGCTATGGGCCAGCGGCGTGTAACAATGACAGATATTGCCAGAATTGCCGGGTGTTCGCAGGCGACCGTTTCTTTTGTTCTCAATAAAGCTCCCGGCGTTAAGATTTCAGAAGATACGAGGCTTCGTGTCATCGAAGCGGCACGCAGTTTGAACTATGCGGTTAACAGCCTTGCACACTTAGATGCCGAGCCTTTGCAGCCTGACAATGCAGCGGCGCAAGCGCGCTTTACTGCCTTTGTTGTTGACCAGTTGGCCACAAGCCCTGAGGCAGTGGTTGCCATAGAAGGTGTTCGCCAAGCCTCATGGGGAGACGGGCAGATGGTGCTGGTTGCTCAAACGATGAACGACCCGAAGATGGAAGAGATGACCATCCGGACTTTGGTTGAAAAAGGTGCTGGCGCTTTAATTTACATGACAATTTTTACCCGCCGCATTGTGCTGCCAAATTGGTTCGATGACCTTGCCGTGCCAATTATTTTGCTGAACTGCTATACATCAGATAATCGCTATCCGTCAGTAATCCCTGCAGAAATTGCGGGCGGTCAAAACGCAACCGAGCACTTGATTGCACACCAACATACCCGAATTGCCACCATTACCGGTGAGCCTTGGATGGAGGCCGCGGCAGACCGGCTCAAAGGGTATCGCAAAGCGTTAAAAGCCGCGAACCTGCCCCAAGATGCCGATCTTGTGGTGGAAGGCAACTGGTCGGCCAGCTCAGGCTATGAGGCCACGCGCAAGCTGCTGTCGCTGGCAAACCGCCCAACAGCCATCTTTTGCCAAAACGACCGCATGGCGATCGGGTGTTACGAAGCGCTCAAAGAGGCGGGTCTTAGCATACCTGATGAGATTTCAGTTATTGGATATGACGACGAGGAAATTTCGCGCCATTTGCACCCGCAACTTAGCACAATTGTTTTGCCGCAACGGGCAATGGGTGTGTGGGCAGCCGAAAGTTTATCGAGCCGTGCAACGGGCGAAATTCAAAAACATCCAATTGTGAAGCTGGAAGGCCAATTGATCGAACGGCAATCTGTCGCCATCATGAAAAATTTGCCTTAAACCAAAACTTGCGAGCGACAAAACAGCAATGATTGAGGCGGAAATCTGTTCGCAAAATCTGGACGACCCAGCCAGAAAAATTCATGCTATATCCAACTGATCAATCGCCGCGACCAAACGGTCAGTGTTGGTCGATTTGACCTCAGATTACGTGTTTGACCAACCGCCGTCGATCACATGCGCAACACCGGTCGTGTATGCACTTTCATCGCTGGCGAGGTAGACCACAAGTGCTGCAATTTCATCGGCGCGGCCTAGGCGGCCTATCGGTTGGCGGGCGATGAAAGCAGCTTTGGCGGCAGCGTAATCACCGGTATCGCGCAGGCGTTGTTCCAGTGACGGACTTTCCACTGTGCCCGGACAAATCGCATTGGCGCGGATACCGCGCGTTATGAAATCGGCGGCAATGGATTTTGTCAGCCCGATTACCCCGGCCTTGGTGGCACCATAAACAAAGCGGTTTGGCGCTGCGATCACCGATCCAGCAACCGAGGCCATGTTGATAATCGACCCCGAACCTCGCTCCAGCATGCCCGGCAAAAACGCGCGGCACATCCGGTACATAGCCGTCATATTCAGATCAAGACTAAACGCCCATTGATCTTCGTCGCAGTCCAGAATGCTGCCCGCCGCTACAAACCCTGCGCAGTTAAACAGCACATTGACAGGTCCTGCTGCAACAACCGCCGCCGCAATCGAGGCCGGGTTGCGCACATCCAGCACAAAGGTTTGCAAACCAAGTGCAGCCAGTTCGGCCAAGGCCGCAGCGTTAACGTCGGTGGCAATCACTGCTGCGCCCTCGCGGGCCATCGCAATGGCCGACGCCTTCCCGATGCCCTGTCCCGCCGCCGTGATCAGCGCCGTTTTTCCGCTCAGTCTTCCCATGCTATTTCCATTCTTGAGATGTTTTCAGATGCGGCAAAGCCGATAAACAGGTTGATTTGGCTTTCGAAATCCTTTTTGCGCCAGCAACTGCGTCAGGTTACAATGAATTTCGAGCCGGAAACGGCGGCGCGGTGGATGGCGTCAATATCCCAAGCAATGCCAAGGCCGGGAGCGTCGGACGGGATGGCATGTCCGTCCTCAATTCGCATCGGCTCGGTGGTCAGGCTGTCAATTTGCGGAATATACTCCACCCAGCGCGCATTGGGTACGGCGGCACAAAGGGAGACGTGGAGTTCCATCAGAAAATGCGGACATACAGGCACGTTGAAGGTTTCGGCCAAATGCGCGACCTTAAGCCATGGAGTAATGCCGCCTATCCGCGCTGCATCGACTTGCACGATCGAACACGCGCCGCGCTGCAGATATTCGCGGAACTGCTGGGGCGAATACAGGCTTTCGCCGACCGCCACCGGCAGCGTCGTGCTCTCAGACAAGCGCTGATGGCCGGATAGATCGTCAGCGGGCAGCGGTTCTTCCAACCACGCGATATCCAGCTGTGTCAGACAGCGGGCACGCCGGATCGCCTCATCGACAGTAAAGCGTTGGTTGGCATCAGTCATAATCTCGTATGCAGGGCCGACTGCATCGCGCACTGCGGATAGGCGCGCGACGTCTTCGGAGACATGCGGGCGGCCAATCTTGATCTTCGAGCCGCCAAAACCCAATGCTTTGGCGCGCAAGGCATCCTCGACCAGTTCGGCGGTGTCAATATGCAGCCAGCCGCCTTCGGTGGTGTAAAGCGGGATACGCTGCTGCGCGCCGCCTGCCATCCGGTGCAGGGGCTCATTTGCGCGGCGGCATTTCAGATCCCACAGGGCCGTATCAATCGCCGCCAGCGCCAGCGATGTGATGGCCCCCACCGATGTCGCATGGGTCATGAACATAAGATCGCGCCATATTTGCTCAATCTGACAGGCTTCGCGCCCGATCAGGGCTGGAGCAAGCGTGTGCTGCAACAGAGACATTATCGCCGGGCCACCCGTGCCGATGGTATAGCTATAACCCGTGCCCACCGCGCCATCGGCATCGGTGATCTTCAGGATCGGAGTTTCCTGACAAACAAACGATTGAATGGCATCGGTGCGCTTTACCGCTGGCACAAGATTGACCATCAAGGCCTCGACGCGGGTAATCTTTGCCATGTTATCTCCTTAGGCCGCAGCTTTGCCGTGAATGAAGCCCATGATCGCTTTGGAAACGGCGTCATAGTTGCGGTCGTTTTCAACACACCCCTTGATGCGGTAGGCGTCCATCACCAAAATCCGGTCTGCAACATCGACCATTTCAGGCATGTCAGAGGTGATCAGCAGCACTGCCGTGCCTTGCTCTGCCAATTCATGGACGAGATCATGCAGATAGGCCTTGGTTTTGATGTCA